>JAYTHP010000061.1:0-5287 GCA_043732485.1 Oligoflexia bacterium | reverse complement strand
CCTGATGAACAGCAGGCATGACACGGTTACGTGCATCACGATCGTGGCGCCAAGGATTAAGTCTTTACTGCACACAGTTCCGTGCAGGGCAGCCAACTGATAGTTTTTATTGAGTTTTTAAGGTAAGAACCTACTCCAAGCGCTTAGGCGACTGGCGCATCCAGTCCGATCGATCCGCCCGCAACCCCACACCTTTTATCTTGCGCGCCCCCCTCCACTTGCGCTTAAGGCCGTGCAGCAGGCGACAAGACTTGCACTAAGGGATTTTCAAGCGTGGCCTCAGGTGCAATCGCATGCAAAAGCTCAAGGGTGTCTTTCGAATACCAGACAGCCTTTTTGCCGCCGGACTGCTGCTCTTCGGCTTCAACCAAGACTACCCGCTTGATCTGATCAAAAGGGACGCCGTAGGAGGCCATTTGCACCAGTGCCGCTTCCAGCGGAGAAACGGTTACCGAGGGGGCGGCATTCTCAATTGCACTGCCGCTCCAGATGTCACCACTTGCAAGCTCAAGGGACGCCCCGGCGTAATGCTGGGTGTAAGGTACATAAGACAGGGTCGCTGCGGCCAAGCCTACCTCCCAGACCTTATCGACTGCATCGGGATGAACCAGCTGGACGTTGCTGTCGTCGTCTTCATCCAAATCTGCTGCGCTCTCTAAACCGGCTCCAGTTTGCGGCTCTCCAAAAGACCAAGCCAAACGCACTGGGCTTGGGAAATGAGATGAGCCACCTTGCACCCCCCCAACGGCTGCTGCTGCTACTCCTGCACTTCCTTCCGTACTCACCGCCCAAAACGGCGCAAACTTACCCGTACCTGAACCTCGCTTGAGCACCACGCATTCCTTTCCAGCCTTCCCGGAGTACAACCGCGTTGCTCCGCACTCAAGCAAAACCTCACCACAGACGCTTGAAGGCAGATCGCTGACCAGCAGCCAGCTCAAACGACTCATCCCCTCATGCATCGCATTCACCAGCACCGCCTGCTCCGCTTGTACCATCAAATGCCCGGCCACCTCAAAACTCCCCCCTAAAATCAGTTCACCCGATTGCGCCAGGCCAACAGCACCCATCGGCACGCCACCTGCCTGGGCCGTGCGTCCCAAACTCCGAGCGGCCGGCAAAAGAGCTATCCCCAGCTCGAAGAGCTCTAAATCAGCATACTCGGTTTTTAATTCCTCAAAAATCGGCTCCCATTGACGAGCATCGATGATCGGTCCGGAAAGCTTGATTCGCAAAACAGCCTCCTGAATCGCTGCCTTACGCTGCGAGAGCGGACCCAGCGGCACCCGTCCACCTAAAGCAGCGCGAGTAGGCGTTAGTTCCCCTCGGGGCTTAACCAGCACTTTGCTCTGGGCCGCACCTTCCTCGCATTGCATGGCCACCGGCGTGGTTGCAGCGAAGGCGGAAGCCGGAGCAACGGGGTCTACTTGCCCTTCAGGATCAGCCCAAGACGACAGCGCAGAACTTCTTGCGGAACCAGCCCTCTCCCCGACCGCTTGCGGCTCCTCAGAGACAAGAGAGACGCGTGAAAAAAAAGCAGTCGCTTGCGAGCCTGTCGGCTGCACTGAGGTCTGTACCTGCTGCTCGCCTACCTGACCCACTGCTGCTACTGCTACTGCTGGCTTACTGAGGCAGGGTCCTGCCTGAGCGGGGGAGGCGAATCCTCCCAAAAAGATCCCCACAAGACCCAAAAATGCGGCCCTGCGCCTATCCCCTATTTCAATACCGTGCAAACCCAACAGAATTTCTTTAGCCATAATAATTTTGTTAGAAGAATTCTGGGAAAGAGTCAAAAAAATTCCACACCCCCAGGAAAATTCCCCATCCCACCCTCTCCTTGGACTTCAAAAATAGCCTGAGATTCGGGCCATGAGGTTCAAATCAAGCGCAACCCACCTGCACAAGGCCGAGCCTCACTCAGCCGACAAGAACCCTGGCACACCCAAGGCGCAAGACGTAGGAAACCCTGGTCTGAGGCTTTTTGCCTGGGTCACTTTTGAGCTTATTTTTTTTTCTTATTTTTTAGGGAAAGCGTCAGAGTAAACACGGCCACAGGCTCATCGCCAAAGCGAGAAGGAACGCGTGCCACCACTTTCACCGGAAGCGATTGTCGCTCGCCCGAAACGACGGTCTGATCGACTAAATCGCGAATAGCAGCCCCGGCCTCACAGTGAAAATAAACGTCCCCTTCTGCTCTCTTAAGAAAATCGGCGTGAAAATCCTTAAAAATCAGCTGAACCGAGGCTTTCTGGGCACGAATCTGGTTCATGGCCATCAAACCTGCCGCAGCGTCAGCTCCTGCGGCTAACACCCCAAAATACATAGACTTAAGATGGTTACGCGTCCGCCTGTTGAGCGGCACTTTGATCACACAACGCTCGTGCGTCAACTCCGTGACGGAGGGACCAATGAAAAACAAAACCGGCACTTGTAACAAGCCGAAGGTTCTGAGCATCAGCGTCTCACGCTGGGGAACCGACAAATTCAAGGCTTCAGGCAACTGTTGCAGTAATTCACCCGAGCAGGTCTGAGGAAAGCTCTCCTTCACCATGTCTAAGGCAGGCTCTAACCAACGTAGCGGCTTCGGTAATTTGCTTGCTCCCACGGGGTAAACTCCTTACTCTTTTCAAAACTAACTCAAAATCGCAGCTGACTGCTCTGAACCAATCTTTATCGGGCCGACAAGAGAGCGTCTCACGTTTTTAAATCAAAAAAGACCACAATTCAGCCCACCCCGATGAGACCGTCTCAAAGGACGAGGCAAGCTGCGTTGCTCTCTCTTTGAGTTTACCCGACTTGAGGCTAAGACCAAACTATTTTTTCTTAGTTTTCTTTTTTCTAAAAGCAGCCTTTTTGTCGACTGATTTTTTCGACTTGGCGGCAAAAAACTTCTTGGAGAACTCTAAGTCGGTCTTTAACTTGAGCGATCGCTTCTTGCGACCTTCGGCTTTTAAGGTCTTACGCGATTTCTCACCCACTAAGGCTGTATTAGCCTGAGATTTTGCGGGGGAGGTCTGGGATGCGGTGGCTTCTGGGGTCTGACTTGTCATAAAAATTTACTTCCTTCGAACGACTTTTCATACTCTACTTTAGCCACAGATGCAAATTCAAAAACAAGTTTTCCTTCAAGAAGACTCACATGCACCTGCCCACCCCCCTCAAGACGCCCAAAAAGGATCTCTTCCGAAAGTGGCTTCTTAATCTGATCTTGGATCAAACGCGCAAGCGGCCTTGCTCCCATCCAGCGATCATAACCCTTCTCAGCCAGCCAACGCCGCACCCCGGAAGAAAACTCGACCTCGACGTTTTTAGCCAGCAACTGAGACTCTAGCTCAATCAGCTGCTTACTCACCACTTGCTCAACCGTCGCAGGATCCAGCGGGTTAAAATAGACGATCGCATCCAAACGATTGCGAAACTCGGGGCTAAAGGTTTGCTCCACCGCCTTTTGCGCCTGCCCGAGATCCCCTACGTCAGCCCCCATCCCGAGCGACCGGCGTGACATTTCCGAGGAACCGAGGTTCGAGGTCATCATCAAAATAGTGTTACGAAAGTCAGCCTTCTTGCCATTATTGTCAGTTAAAACGCCGTGATCCATCACCTGCAGTAAAATGTTCCAAATCTCGCGGTGGGCTTTTTCAATCTCATCCAGCAGAATCACCGAATGCGGGCTTTTGGCGACTTCCGAGGTCAACAACCCCGCCTGCTCAAAACCCACATAACCCGGCGGTGCCCCAATCAGCCGCGAAACCATGTGACGCTCTGAGTACTCACTCATGTCAAAACGCAAAAACGGGATCCCCAAACAATAGGCCAATTGCTTGCTCAGCTCCGTCTTTCCTACCCCCGTCGGACCACAGAACAAAAAAGACCCCACAGGCTTGTCGCCCGACCGCAATCCGGAGCGAGCCAAACGAATCGCCGTCACTAAGGCATCCACCGCCGGGTCTTGACCATAAATACTGAGCTTCAAGTCGGCTTTCAAATTCTGTAAGCGCACTTTTTGCCCGCTATTAATCGAGGCGGAAGGGATTCTAGCCATCTGCGCCACGACATCCTCAATGGCGTGCTGATCTAACACCGTGATGCCCGGACTCACACGCTTCAGTCTCGCCTTTGCCCCAGCCTCATCAATCACATCAATCGCCTTATCGGGTAAAAAGCGATCCGATAAGTGACGCGCTGAGAGATGGACGGAGGCCTGAATCGCCTCATTCGTGTACTGAACCCCATGATGCTCCTCAAACTTGCCCTTCAAGCCTTGTAGAATCTGCACCGCCTCATCTAAAGAGGGCTCTTGCACGTCAATTTTTTGAAAGCGCCGCACCAAGGCATGATCCTTCTCAAAAACCGAGCGAAACTCGGTATAGGTCGTCGAGCCCATGCAACGAATCATCCGGCGCGAAAGCAAGGGCTTGAGCAAATTGGCCACATCCAGCGCCCCGCCACTCACGGCGCCTGCGCCGATAATCGTATGGATCTCGTCAATGAATAAAATGGGGTAAAGCCCCTGCTCCTGTTGCGACTCTAAACGACTTATGATCTTCTTGAAACGCTGCTCAAAATCACCGCGAAACTTTGCCCCCGCCAAGAGCGCTCCCATGTCTAGTGAATAGACCACGGCATTCTCCAGTAACTGCGGCACCGACTTTTCTACGATCTTGCAAGCCAAGGCCTCAGCTAACGCAGTTTTCCCCACCCCCGCTTCACCCACCAGCAAGGGGTTATTTTTATTTCTGCGACACAAAATCTGAATGATTCTTTCCATTTCGAGCTTGCGACCAATCACCGGGTCAATCTTCCCGGCCGCGGCTAATTGGTTCAAGTTAACGGCGTAAAGGGCTAGAGGATCATCTAAGATCTTGCGACGATCATACTTACGGTGGCTTGCATCGTTGTCTTGCCCGTCTTGAGCATCAGCAGGCTCACTACCCTCAGCCCCCCCCTGCTCAGAGCGAAGCTGACGCTTCATAAGGGCGCTTGAATGCCCATGGCTCATAAAATGGATGACGTCCAGTCTCTCGATGCCCTGATCTAACAGCAAGGCTAAGGCTTTAGAATTCTTACCTTGAAAAAGCGCCACCAGCAAATCTTCAGGCTGAATTTCTTCCTTCCCTGACGACTGCACATGGAAAAGGGCACGCTGAATCAACCGCTGAATGCTCAAGGTGGCCACTGGGTGCTCAGCCCCGGGCGTGGACTCGCTCGCCTCAGATTCCCCGGTTTCGTCGCCTGGGAGGGCCTTCGGGATTTGCTTTTGCAAATACACTTCGAGTTCTAATCGTAA
>JAYTHP010000060.1:0-15932 GCA_043732485.1 Oligoflexia bacterium | reverse complement strand
AACTTGTAAGGATATTTTTTTATGATTGCGATACTCGGCAATGATCTCTTGCAACGAGGCATGCTCTTGGGCGTATTTCCTTAGCTCGGTGGGGCGGTTGGCAATCTCAGGGTCTGATAATCTACTTTCGATTTCTAAGTAGCGATTCTCCACCGCCTGCAATTGATCAAACATAGACATGCTAGTGCTTCATTCCCCTCAGTGAGATCAGAGTATTACTTGAGCACGGCGCATGCACGGACGTTGCCTGCGATCCATCGCCATTTTCAACGCTGCGGGACTCGTTACTCGCGTATGTAGAAACCTACGCGCTCACCTCGCTTCATTGGGTCAGTGAGTCAGTGGGGGCAAGTGGCACGAGGCGGGCGACAAGCCGCGCGAGGAAGCGTCACCTTCAACGAAGACTACTTTTTCTTATACTTATTCAAAAACCGCTCCACTCGTCCTTCGGTGTCCATCAGCTTGTGCTTGCCGGTGTAAAACGGATGACATTGGGAGCAGACTTCAACCTTGATTTTGGTTTGCGTGGCGCGGGTTGCAAAAATATGGCCGCAGGCGCAAGCAATCGCGGTTTCTTGATATTGGGGATGGATACCTTGTTTCATAGTGCTCTTTTCCTAGCATAGATCCATATTGAAATCAAAGACTTTTTCCGTCAGTCTTTTTTGCCGAAACTTCAACCTCAAGGACAACCGGGACTAGCCGCTCATCCCTTTGACAAACTCTTCGTTGGTTTTGGTAGCAGTTACCTTGCTCAAAAGAAAATCCATCGCATCCACCGTGTTCATGGGATGTAAGACTTTTCTGAGAATCCACAAACGATTGAGGATTTCTTTAGGCAACAGCAGCTCTTCCTTGCGGGTGGCCGACTTGTTGATATCCAAACAAGGGAAAATACGCTTTTCCATCAGCTTACGATCTAAATGAATCTCCGAGTTGCCCGTTCCCTTAAACTCTTCAAAAATCACCTCATCCATGCGGGAACCCGTGTCAATCAAGGAGGTGGCAATAATGGTCAGCGAGCCGCCTTCTTCAATGTTGCGCGCCGCGCCAAAAAAGCGCTTCGGCTTATGTAAGGCGTTGGAATCCACCCCCCCTGAGAGAATCTTACCAGACGGCGGCACCACGGAATTGTAAGCCCGGGCTAGGCGCGTCACGGAATCCAAGAGAATCACCACATCGTACTTGTTTTCAACCAGGCGTTTAGCCTTTTCAATCACCATTTCAGCGACCTGGACGTGCCGAGAGGCCTGCTCATCAAAGGTCGAACTCACCACTTCGCCCTTCACCGAGCGCTGCATGTCGGTGACTTCTTCAGGCCGCTCATCAATCAGCAGCACAATCAACTTGATTTCTGGGTGATTGGTAGTAATAGCGTTGGCAATATCTTGCATCAAAACCGTCTTACCTGCACGCGGCGGGGCAACAATCAAACAGCGTTGCCCTTTCCCCAGCGGCACCATCATATCAATGATGCGGGTACTGTAATGAGTCGGCTGGTACTCCAAGTTAATCCGTTCATTGGGATATAGCGGCGTTAAGTTATCAAAAAGCACCTTCTCAGAATTCAGTTCTGGCGTCTGGAAGTTCACTTGCTCAACCTTTAACAGCGCAAAATACCGCTCCCCCTCTTTCGGAGCCCGCACCGAACCACTGACCGTGTCACCCGTTCGCAGCCCAAAGCGTCGAATCTGTGATGGCGACACATAAACATCATCAGGGCCGGGTAAGTAATTATAATCAGGCGCCCGCAAGAAACCAAAGCCATCCGGTAAACACTCCAAAACGCCGTCGGCGTAAATGTGCTCATCTTTCTCAGCTTTCTTCTGCAAGACCGCGAAAATGAGATCCTGCTTGCGCATGCCGCCGGCATTTTCAATGCCAAGCTCCTTGCCCATCTCAACCAGGTCACCAATTTTTTTTTCTTTTAAATCTTTTAAATGCATACGCTATCCTATTTCTTTCGTGTTCAAGCCCTTGCGGCTCAACTTTTTTCGGGGTTTTTTTCATTTTAGACGAAGACGAGGGGCCTTCCCGTTGCTCGCGCCTTTGCCTGGGTGTCCAGTCACACGCGCGCCCCATCATTGACTTGCTCAATCACTCAGACCTAAGTCCTACGACCAAGGGCGTAAAATCTCTCTTACCGCTCCTTCAAAAGACCGCACCAACCGACCACAAGACTCACCGCTTTTTGCACAACTCATCGTCGTTGCGCTCCAAAGCGCTGCTTTTCCTCAGCCATACAAAACTCAGGGCTTTTTTAGAAGAGATCCGAGGTTTGCAGAAAAGCTTTCACAAGCCTTACAAAAACGGTTTCCGGTAAATTAGAGGATTGATTTTTTGAGTGGTATTGAAAAGGACGTTTTTTGGAATGATTCTCACTCTTCAAAGGTGTTTTGCAGGGGGTCTAGAGAATTTGAGCCCTAGTGGAAAGAGGATAGCAGACTCTTTTACCAAGGTAAATAGAAAAAAGCCCTTTTTAGGTCACTTTTTTTCGTCGTCTCTGCCTCCCCTGCTCGCCAGCGGCTGTTCCGATCTTACTGGGAGCACTTGCGCGGCATGCCCTTCTCCGAGCTCGGTAACGATCCCGTCATTACCGAGCTCGGGACGAAAAGCTAGCCAGCAAGGCAGCCAAAACGTTCCTTTTGGCGGGGGCTCGCTCCAAGCTGGGCCTGGCGCTAGCGACCGTGGGGTGAACCTTCTTGAAACAACCGATGCAACAACCGATAAACTGCGCAGGCGTGATCTGCCAATCGCGGCTGATCAGGGTCACGGGGCGGTTGGGGTCATTGCGCAAGGGAGCGGCAAAAGCGCTGGCCACCACCAGCAAAAAACTGCCTCGCTCTCGAAAGCGTCTTTTTTTGACACCCCACCACCGAAAGCCTGCGCCCCGTCGATTTGACTTCAACGGCTCAAAAAAAAAGCTTAAGCTAGAGCTGGTACCTTAGTCTCCTGATCGCTTTTTGTCGGCCACGTCTTCCCGCTGCTCCCCTTTTTTTTGCCTGAAAGAGAGAATCGCCCGATGCTGTCGAGACACGACCCCCACTCCCACAGTTTTTTCGCTTGGCTCAGGGCCCTGCTGGTCTTGATCCTGCTTGCCCTGCTCTACCCGCTCTTGAAAACCGTTTTTTTCCTCTACTCGCCTGCCAATCCCTCGGAACCTCAGGCCAAAGTCATCCTCATTTTAAAAGGACAAACCCCGCACGACATCAGCGTTGCCTTAGGCAAGCTCAACCTCACTCAGGATCCTGAGCAATTTTTGTGGGCCGGGCGCCTCACGCGACTTTGGAAAACCATCAAAGCCGGAGAGTACGAGCTAAAAGGCACCCTAACGCCGCTTGAGATTTTTCAAGTCTTTGGCACCGGCATCAGCCTAGCTCATCCCGTCACCCTGCGAGAGGGCGAAAATCTCTTTGAGCTTGCCGACGACTTAGTCTCCAAAGGGCTCGTGGTGAAAAGCGAGTTTCTCAAACTGTGCAAAGACCCGCATTTCTTAGGCACGCTGGAGCTTTTTCCCACCCACCTCCAACCGTCGTCGTCCGCCGCCGCTTTGCCTCCCTCGCTGGAGGGTTACCTTTTTCCCAACACCTATTTCTTGAATCGCTCGCAAAGTGCCGCTGAGATCATCAAAGCCATGGTTAAGCAGTTTAAGCAGCAGTGGCAACCCTTGGCGCAAGAACAAATCACCGCGCCCTTACGCCTCAATCGTCATGAAATTATCACCTTAGCCTCGATGATTGAAAAAGAAACCGGCGTACCTGAAGAGCGCCCGTTGATCAGCTCGGTGTTTTACAACCGCCTGCTGCGTAAAATGAAACTGCAAAGTGATCCCACCACCATCTACGGCATGTGGGAGGGTTATCACGGCAAGATCCATCACCAGGACTTACTGCTGGAAAACCCCTATAACACCTACACTCTCCCGGGATTACCCATCGGCCCGATTGGCAATCCCGGCAAGCAGTCCATCCTGGCCGCGTTAAAGCCGGCGGTGAGTCCTTATCTCTTTTTCGTTTCCCATAATGATGGCACCCATCAGTTCTCCGTGTCCTTCACCGATCATCTGGCGGCGGTAAAAACATTTCAGCTCACCCCGAAAAATCGGTTAGGGAAGAGCTGGCGTGACAGACTACCGCATCCGCACCGCGTAAACCACTAGACTGAGATGCAAGACGAGTAAAAAAGAAGCGGCCTCAATGTGCGCCGCAAGTAAATGACCGAGAAAGTCAAAGCCCGTTAAATTTACCCCTAAAAAGAGCCCTACTCCAAGAAGAGTGAGACCCAGCGACGACTTTTGCCACATCCAGTGACTCAAGACCACGGCTAGGGGGATACTCATCACAAAATAGGGCTTCCACACGAGGTGCGAGGGCACGATCAGCAAACCGACCAGCACGGCCACCCAGTGCAAGCGACTGGTCGGCTTGAAGACCTCTTTTGGCCCTTGCCTCATCCAAAAAAAGAGATAGCCCAAACTTCCCACACTCCACAGCAAGGCAATCCACACCAGCTGCCCTGCACTCAGCAAAGCGGCACCAAAGGAAAAGAGCCGGGGTCCTTCGGAGCGGATCTCAAAGGTGCTGCCACTAAAATAGTGATACAGCAGGGCAATAAAACTTTGATTATGCGACTCCAGCGGTAAGCCTCGCGCGAGCAAGGCATCCTTCCAGTCAAGGTAAAGCGCCAGTCCGCCCCCCCAGCCTTGCAGCAGCAGCGGTAAGCCAAACGCTAGCAACACCCCCAAGATCACCGCAAGTCGCTCCCAAAAAAGCTTTTGTGCCGCCACTCCGCGGGTCACGAGCCAAGGCACTAAGAGCAACGGCAGCGGGTACAACTTAATCACCGCGCCCAGCGTCAGGACCAACCACTGGGCGGTCGTCATCAGCCGCGACATTTTCGCCTCAAAATGGGCCGCAAGCCCCCAGACACACACAAACAACAAGAGGGAGTTGACCTGCCCATAAGCAAAATCAATCAGCAGTGGCTTAGCAAAAAATAACATCCCCCAACAGGTGACTTGCCGCATTTGATTGCGATTGCTTGCCGCCGCCTGCCGGTCTAAAAAACGCCCAGCAAAACGCTCCCAAGGATGCGATAACAGCATAATCAGGTGCAAGATCAAGAGCGCCTTAAGCACACACCAAATCAGCAGCGCCCAGAAGCTCGGCAGCAGACTCAGTGGCGCAAAAAGCCAAGCAAAAATAGGGTGATACAAAAATCGGTCTGGGCTGACTTGATAAATTTTATCCGCATGCCCGCTGCGCACCCAACTCCAGGCCTGGTAGAAAACTTCAAAATCCTGAGCGCGCCTAGCTAAAGCCAGCACGCTGCCCCACAAAAGGACGCCTGCCAAACCGATCATCCCGAGATGATCCCCGATGAGTTGTATCCAGGGATGGGGCCTGGAGGGTTCTGTGTTTGACTTCATGAGTCTCCTTTTTTGCTGGTGTGTGCTCCCGGGGGACCTTATTTTCCCGCGCAGGAGGCTGCTTATTCGCTGTCTCACGTCTGGATGAGGTTTACTTTTTTCAGAGAGTAGCGGGGGGAGAGGGGCGGCGGCGGCGGCGCGCCCCCCCGCTACTCCCCCCACCTCGCGGTTTTTCCCCACCCCCCGAGTCTGGCACTTCCAGCCTCACGCCGTCAAGAACCAGCCGTCCACGCCGACTGACGTTGTTGCCAAAAAAACAGTGTTCAAGGCCTGCTTTAAAGGCTATAAAAAATTGCAACCGGCGCTTGCAAAACAAGAAACGCTTGCCCTCACCGTGAAGGGTTCAGGGGAAAGGGCGCAGGGGGCCCCAGAGAGCCGCCCCGAGGCGCCACTTCACTTGCAAGCTCTCCGCACTTTTCATCAGACGACAGAGCCGCCAGGACTGCGGAAAAAAAATTTTCTTACCCCTCCCAAAGGACGCTCCGCGTGTTGCAACCCTACCTTGTTCTTGCTCGAAAATGGCGACCGACACAATTTTCCCACATTGTTGGCCAAAACCACATTGTACGAACCCTGACGCAGGCCCTCTCGCTGGGTCGCATCCATCAAGCGTATCTGTTTGCCGGATCGCGTGGCATCGGAAAAACCTCAATTGCCCGCATTTTTGCGAAAAATCTCCGCTGCACCCAGCCCACCCTCGTCAGCGGCCTCCAGGTCACTTGCGACTGCTGTCCATCTTGCCTGGACCTGCTGCGAGGCTCAAGCCTGGATGTCACGGAAATGGACGCCGCCTCCCATAACGGGGTGGATGCCATTCGCGAGATTCGCGATCAAACCCAGTACCTGCCGGCTTCGGGAGAGCGGAAGATTTACATCCTCGACGAAGTGCACATGCTGACCACCGCCGCTTTTAACGCGCTTTTAAAAACCCTGGAGGAGCCACCGCCGCACGTGGTGTTCATTTTTGCCACCACCGAGCCGCAAAAAATTCCAGCCACCATTCTCTCGCGCTGCCAGCGCTTTGATTACCGCCGCGTGACCACCCAACAAATGAAAGCGCGGATGCACGAAATCCTCGCGGCCGAAGCGGTGAGCATCGAGCCTGCGGCGCTCGATTTGGTGATCAAGGCTGCCGAAGGCAGCATGCGCGATGCCCTTTCCTTGTTGGATCAACTGATTGCCTATGGCGGTCAAGCGCTGCAACTTCAGCACGTCTATGACTGTATTGGCTTAATCCCCCAAGAAATCCTGCTGCAGGTCCTCAAAAGCATCCTCACGCGCAATCCCGCCCAGGCACTAGCAGAATCCGAACAAGCCTTTCAAAAAGGACTAGACCTGAAGGTCTTAACCCGCGGTTTGCTAGAGTTCTTGCATGCCCTGTTTCTCATTCAAGTTCAAGCGGTGCATCCGCAGTTGATCTCAGAGTTTTCAGAAGCGATTTGGTCAGAATTAGTGACCCTCGCCACCTTACGTCCCCAAGAGGAAATGGAGCTGATCTTTCAGGTGCTGCACCATGGACTGGACGCGCTCACGCGCTCGCCGCAGCCTAAGATTCTCTTCGATTTGATCCTCATTAAGTGCGCAACCACTGAGACTTTAATGGATTTAGAGTCACTCCCGACTCCGTCTTCCACCCCTCCTGCCGTCACTGGCCCCGCCAACGCGCGTCTTTCCACCACGCCGCCACCGCCGCCATCATCTCCCACCCCCGCTCGTTCGTGGTCCCCAGAAGTGAGTAGGCCGTCGCAAGTCCCTGCAAGTTTATCGTTCGAAACACCTCCAATAACGGCGCCGACGACGACGACCGCTCACGCTGCTGCTCCCTTACCGTTCCCCGCTTGGGAAAGTATCGTGAACCAGATTCGCGCCTCAAGACCCTTGATTGCCTCCCTGCTGGAGCATGCCGTGGGGGTCGAGTTCACCCCCACAAGCCACCTACAACAACCCGGCTCAGAGTTGCAACTCTTGCTGACCTTTCGGGCCGAGGATGTTTACTTTCGTGACCAATTGCAATCGCGCGTCTATCAAGAGCTGCTGGTACGCTTACTGCGTGAAACTCTGCAACGCACGGTTCGCATCCAAATTGAACTCAAAAATCTCAGCGGGGCTCCCGAGTCGCTGGCTGCCAAGCAAGAACGCCTGCAACACGAGCAGCGTCAACAGGTGCACGAGGCGGCGGTAACCCACCCTGTTTTGAAGGAAGCCAGGCTGCTGTTTGGCGGCGAATTAGGCGCTATTGAAATTTTTGACGATGAACGGCGACGCTCGGGGCATCCGCCTCGTCCTGCCCCGCTCCAGCACCCAGCCGCAAACACCGCGCCGTCTCACAACGCCCTCCCGCCAACCCACCCCCCGTCCTCCCTCCCTCCCACCCGGCGATGAGGTGAGCAAGAGAGAACAAAAAGAAAACAGGAAGCGCACTGGTTATGAAATCTTTTTCCGAAACCCCCCTCAATCCCCTCTTGCGACTCGTCCATGAACTGAGCAAACTGCCAGGTTTAGGTGAAAAAACGGCCACCCGCTTGAGCTATTTTATCCTGCGCCAGGATCTTAGTTATGCCCAAGCCTTGTCCCAAGCGATCTTGCGTGCCAAGGAGCAAACCCGCTTGTGTGAGCGCTGTTTTTCCTACACCGAAAGCCACCAGTGCGGGATTTGTCGCTCACCGCAGCGCGACAGCGGACTGATTTGTGTACTGGAGCATCCCTCGGATGTCGATTCCATCGAGCGCACTCGGCAATTCTTAGGGCTTTACCACATTTTGCATGGCACGCTCTCGCCCCTCAAAGGGGTGGGTCCTGAGCATTTAAAAATTACTGCCCTGATGCAACGGCTCACCGACCCCCACCAACCCCCGGTGCGGGAGATTATTTTTGCTACCAACCCCAGTGTCGAAGGCGAAGCCACCGCCCTTTACTTGACTAAACTCATCCAACCCCTGAAAATTGCCTTGAGCAAACTCGCCCATGGCATTCCGGTGGGAGGTGTTTTAGAGTATACCGATGGCCAAACCTTAAGCCGAGCCTTTTCTAACCGGATGGAGATTCACTGAGTGAGTTTTATTAATTACGCCGCCAAAGAAATTAACTGCAAAATCATCTACTTTGGCCCAGGGCTGAGCGGCAAGACGACCAACATTCAATACATTTACGAGCAAACCCAAACGCAACAAAAAGGCAAGCTGGTGTCGCTGAGCACGGAAAATGAGCGCACCTTGTTTTTTGATTTCCTCCCGCTAACGATTGGCGACGTGCGCGGTTACAAAACTCGCTTTCACCTCTACACCGTTCCTGGACAAACCTTCTATGAGACCTCTCGCCAATTCATCCTCAAAGGGGTGGACGGGATTGTCTTTGTGGCCGATAGCCAATCGCAGCGCATGGAAGCCAACATTGAGAGCCTAGAAGCGCTAGAAAGCAGCCTCAAGCGCCAGGGTTACGAGTTGCACCAAATTCCCTTTGTTTTACAGTACAACAAGCGCGACATGAGCAACATCGTCAGTCTGCATGAGCTGGAAGCGACCTTTAACCCGATGGCTAGGCGTTATTTTGAAGCCGTGGCAAACCAAGGCACCGGCGTGATGGACACCTTGCAGGCGATTAGCCAACAGATCTTGCAGGAGCTGAAGAAAGGCGACTCCTATGCCGCTTCCTCAGCACCACCCCCTGCTCCTTCCCCTTCGGCTCCGGGGCCTTAAACTCAAACGCTTACCGCAGGCGACACAAGCACCCCGTCCCTGAGCCAGGCTCAAAGCATCTCCTAGGCGCCCTAGACCCCTTAGGCAAAGAAGAGCCGAAGGGGGGACGTGCAAGCGTAAGGTCAGCGCACTCCCCGCGCGCCGTCACAGACCCTTCTTCACCCACGCTTAAAGATCGCGCTGCTGTTGTCGCCTCATGTAGGTCGGAATGTCGTACTCATCGTCCGTCAGATTAGTGATCCCCAGACGCTGGGCAATGGCCCTAGCGCGAGCCAACTCGCTGCCTTCCGCAGTCGCAGCAATGCTGCTGCTGCTGCTGCTGCTGCTGGTCACCCCTAAATTGAGAGGCGCCGGGATGCTGGAGTCGAGCTCCTCCAACAACATGCCATGCGGCGGCTGCTGCGAAATCGACTCCTTTAGACCATGAGGTAGACCATCGGGCAAACCGCTTGAAAACGACCCCTCATTGAGCAACGGGTTCCGGACCGCCGCGTGCACCACGGCGCTTGCAAGCCCGTTGTGAGCAGCGTAGCCTGTGTGGCCCACAGCCGTCTCCGACTCAAGACCTCCCAGATACGGGCCGCCCGGCTGATCCCGGTAGCCTGCCACGTCTGGCAAGGGCACCATCGGCGTGATCGCGCGAGCCATCGCTCCGCCTTCTCCCGCTTGTTGCGTGAAAGGTGAAGCGGCACTCTGCCGACCCTCATCTTTCGTCGCTAGGGACGACTGCAAGACCGCCACGCCGCCAGCTCCAGGCGATGACAACGGCGACGCTTGAGCTTGTGACTGGGCCTGCATCATCCCGGTTAGCACCAAGGAGGAAGCGGGCGCAGCATGGGGCTTAAACGTTGCCCTAGCAGCAGACAATTCCGACGAAACACTGCCACCCAGTCCGGTGGCAATCACGGTGACTTTCACCATGTCTTGAATTGATTCGTCAATCACGGTGCCAAAGATAATCTCCGCATCCTCGTGCGCTGCTTCCATGATCAAGGTGGTGGCTTCATTGACCTCATGAATCTTGAGATTGGAACCCCCCGTGATGTTAATGATAATCCCGGTGGCCCCTTCAATGGAGATGTCCTCCAGCAAGGGGCTCGAAATGGCATTGGTGGCAGCCTCAATCGCACGATGCTCGCCTTCCCCGTAGCCAATCCCCATCAGCGCTAGACCCTTGTTTTGCATGATCGTCTTGACGTCAGCAAAGTCACTATTAATCAATCCCGTATTATTAATTAAATCCGAGATCCCTTGCACGGCGTTCAGCAGCACTTCATCAGCCCGCTTGAAAGCTTCCATCATCGAAAGAGTCGAGCCTGAAATGGCCAGCAACCGTTGATTAGGGATGGTGATCAGCGAATCCACCGACTCGCGCAAACAAGCCATCCCAGCCTCGGCGTGTTTCATGCGCTTTTTGCCTTCAAAGGAGAAGGGCTTGGTCACCACCCCGACAGTCAGTGCCCCGATTTCCTTAGCGATTTTTGCAAAGACCGGGGCTGCCCCGGTGCCGGTTCCCCCGCCCATACCTGCAGTAATGAACACCATGTCGGATCCTGCCAGCAAGTCAGCAATGGTTGAGTAATCTTCTAAAGCCGCCTTGCGCCCAATCTCCGGATTAGCTCCTGCCCCCAGTCCCTTGGTCAGCTCCTGACCAATGGCTAATTTTACTGGCGCAAGCGAAGCGTCCAAGGCTTGCTTATCGGTATTGGCGGTGATAAAGTCCACACCGCTTAAACCGGTGCGAATCATCGTGTTAACCGCGTTGCAACCGCTGCCACCCACGCCGACTACCGTGATTTTGGCACCCTGCTTGATCATCTGATCGATTTCAGTCATAAAATGGTGACATCCTTTTCGTGGTTAGTGCTAAAATAACTCCCTCATCCAGTTTCGCACAGATCCACGAAATTTGTCGTAAATATTTTTCTCTCGTAACGGAAATCGCTGTCTCCCACCCCGCTCTTGCTGCCTGGCCCCGTATTTCGCTAACCCTACGGCAGTGGCAAACTGCGGAAACTGCACGCTTTCACTCATCCCACCCATGTCAGAGGGAATACCCCGCTTCACTGGCATCCCAAATACCAGCTCGGCAAGCTCCGGGGTTCCAGGCAAAAGTGTTGCCCCGCCCGTAATCACCACCCCTGCAGAGAGCAAGTGATGATAGCCGGATTTCAAGACTTCGCGCTGGATGAGCGAGAAAATCTCCTCCATGCGTGGCTCAATGATCTGGGCCAGCAGCCTGCGCGACAAGAGACGGGACTGTCGCCCCCCCACCCCCGGCACTTCCATGGTCTCCTCGGCCTTGACCAACGAGACCAAGGCACAGCCGTATCGCATTTTCAGTAACTCAGCCTCATGCTGAGGGGTGCGCAACCCCACCGCAATGTCATGAGTCAGGTGGTGACCGCCCATCGGCAGCACCCCGGTGTGCACCAAAGCCCCCTCCTTAAAGATCGCAAGATCAGTGGTGCCACCCCCGATATCAATCAAAATCACCCCCAGCTCCTTTTCATCACGGCATAACACGGCTTCGCTTGAAGCAATCGGCTCCAAGCAAATCTCAGCGACATTCAGCCCGGCCCGGTTAACACATTTAATGATATTCTGGGCGGAAGACACTGCGCCTGTGACGATATGCACGCGGGCTTCTAAACGCACGCCGCTCATACCGATAGGATCACGAATCCCACCTTGCTCATTAATCGTGTATTCTTGCGGGATAATGTGCAAGGTTTCCCGGTCCAAGGGAATGGCCACCGCTTTGGCCGCTTCGATGACACGCTGAACGTCGTGATCATTAATCTCTTGATCCTTGACCGCCACCACTCCGGTGGAGTTAAACGACTTGATGTGGCCGCCTGCAATGCCGGCATAAACGGTGGAGATCTCAACACCGGCCATGGCCTCGGCCCCCTCCACCGCCTGGCGAATGCTGGCAATGGTGGTGTCGATGTTAATCACCACCCCCTTGCGCAAGCCGGTGGACGCCGCCAGACCAAAGCCTAAAATATCCACCTGCGGACTCACCCCGCGACTCACCACCTTAGCCACCAGACAACAAATCTTCGTGGTCCCAATGTCTAGACCCACCACAATCTCTTTTTTTGACATAAACTAACGACTCTCCCTTTTAACAATCACTCTTCTTCCAGAATCTACCCAAACGTGCTGCGCTTCAATGGAATTTTCAGTGAGATAGCGGAAAACTCGCGCCAGCCGGGCGGCAGTGGAGCTAAAATAATCATCAAATTTTTGACGCTCCCGCTCCCTATTTTTCTCTCCCTCTCGCTCAGCGAAACTCCCTGCGGCATCTCCGCCCCCCTCGTCATTCCAGCCTTCAAGCTTCAGGCGCACCGCGCGGTGGGTGCGTAAGTCGGTGGCACTCACCTGCAAAACCCCCGGCGGCGCAATCTCCCGCGCGGACCCCGTAGCCTGAGAAACGCCATAAGGTGTTCTCATAGCACTTCCATGAGAACCTCTATGAAAAGGCAGCTCCGCCCAGGAACTTGCCCCAGGCTCAATCATCGCAAGCTCAAGCGGCAAAGACTGGCGAACACCCTCGACGTCGCCGATCCCTTGCCCATGGGCAGCGATCAACATCGGACTCGCCACAAACGCTGCTCGCTCCCACACCGTCACTAAACGTAAAGCCGCCTGAAACGCCCGCACATGGCTCTCTGGTACACAAAACTGCCCTCCCTCAGCGCGTATCGCACTGCAGGCGTTAGGCGTGGCAGGACTTTCGACCCAAAAATGGGCCAGGACCGGAAAATCCCCTTCCTCCGGCAGCTGTAAGCCTGCAGTGAGCTCAGGCGCCCATAAAGCGCCCGACTCATCACACAGGCGCAAGCGACCGCGCGGCAGTAAAACCCAAGCCACCGCCTGACGCGGCTCAAGCGTGAGGCTGAGGCGATTAAAAAACTTGCGCCGTACTCGCACCTCTTTCACCCAAGGTAACGCAAGAATTTCCCCCCTTAAGAGCTCGGGATCGTGAAAAATACTCCCTAAAAACGGGGGAGAAGGACGAAGGTCAGGAGCGGCGACAGCCGTTTCGCTGCCCACAAGGCTGCCTGTCGCTTGCTCAGCTAATGAGTTGTTCTGGAGGTGGTCGGCGCCCCTAGTGCCTGCCACCAGGCTTAGGACCGCTTGGAGGTTTTTTTGAGAAATCGACTGCACGTGCACACCCAGCGCACCCCCGAGCGCAGGTTTAAGCACAATGACGTCAACCCGCTTGAGCTGACCGAAGGGCGTAAAAAGCGCCTCACCACCTCGTGCCGTGAACCCGGCGCTCCCCCGTAAGGCATCAACCGCCCCTCGGCGCGCAACACCCATTCCCCCGAGGGCTAGCAGCAGGAGCAAGCCAAAGCGGCGTTGCCTTAACCAAGAGCGACACGACACCCTGCTCCCACCCTGCTTGCTAAAATGAGTTTGAGTTTGGCTTTTTTTCAAAATTGGCTCCCTCCCTCTTGCATTTATTTTACAGACTATGCGATGAAGAAGGGGCATGAAAATAAAAATAAACTCGATTTTCTTGACCGCACCCCTTCTTTTGCTGCTCACCCAGTGTAGAAGCGCTCCGCAAGGCAGCTCTGAAGCCTCCCACTCGCCCTTTCAAACCCAATTCCTCACCCCTCAGCTCAAGGTTTTGAAAACCCAGCTCCCCAACGGACTGAAAATCCTGCTAATTGAGGATCATTCCTCCCCCACGTTTGCCTATCAAACCTGGTTTCGGGTGGGTTCTCGCAATGAAGTGAAAGGGCAAACTGGGCTAGCCCATTTCTTTGAGCATATGATGTTCAAGGAAACCACGCACTTAAAAGACGGAGAATTTGACCGAATTTTAGAAAATGCCGGAGCTGAAGGAGAAAATGCTTTTACCAGCAACGACTTCACTGCCTACATTCAGGAATTGCCCTCAAAAGAGTTTGCCAAAATCGTCGAATTAGAAGCCGACCGCATGACCCAACTGGTCGTGAACGAGAGTGCTTTTAAAATCGAGCGCGAGGTGGTGCAAAACGAGCGACGTTTTCGCAATGAAAACAATGCCGATGGCCTGCTGGAGCAAGCCCTTTTTGAGACCATCTTCACCCAGCACCCCTACCACTGGCCGGTCATTGGTTACGCGGAAGACTTAGAAAAAATGACTCCAGAGATTGCCAAGGAGTTTTATCACCGCTTTTATGGCCCCAATACCGCAACCGTGGTGGTGGTAGGGGACGTCACTCCTCAGCAAGTCATTGAAAAGACCCAAGCTTTTTACGGCGGCCTTGCCCCCCTTAAGCTCAAGCCACCGACCACTCCGCAACTGGAGCCTGAGCAAAAAAGCGTCCGCCGCAAGAATCTCATTCTCCCGATCCAAGTGGAGAAGCTGACCTTGGGCTATCCGGTGCCTTCCAATAACCATGCCGATAGTCCGGCACTCGAAGTCTTGGAGGCGGTGTTGGCCAATGGCAAAGCCAGCCGCTTGTACTTAGCCTTAGTCGATCAGGGCTGGAGCAGTGATGTCAGTGCTTCCGACTCCAACAGTATTGAGACTTCGGTTTTGACGATCACTAGCAACTTGCAGAGCAAAAAAGGGCAGCAATCCAACCTCAACGCGGTGGAAAAGATCATTCTGAAGGAAATTGAGCGCCTGACCCGCACCCTGGTGCCTGAAACTGAACTGAACCGCGTGAAAAACCAACTGGAGCTCGGGTTTTACGAAGGCCTGGAGTCGCCTTTCCAGATGGCCTATTTTTTAGGTCTTTTTGAAACGATTGCCGGTAGTTTTGAAGCAGGAATCAAAAGGCATGCTGCTACCCAAGCGCTCTCGGCTGAAGCTATAAGACGCGCAGCCCAACTCTACTTGCAACCTCAACGGCGCACCGTGATCACAGGAGTACCCAAATGATGACCCTTCACCCTCGCTTCGCTCTCGCTTTGCTTGTCTCCCTGGTTTGCGGGCTTGCGCCGCCGCTGAAACTTTTTGCGCTGGAGGTGGCGTTTGAAGCCGATCACCGCCTCCCGCTGTGCCAGCTGCGGGTGGTGATTGCCAAAAACGGCGTGAGCGACCCGGTGGGAAAGTTTGGAAAGGTGAATCTCATGGGGCAACTGCTGCTGCGGGGCACCCAGGGCTATAGCAAAAAAGAACTCACGGTGGCGCTTGAGCAGATCGGGGCCACCTTAGAGGTGTCGACCGGGCTTGAGGCGATTGCCTTTCATGGCACGGTGATTAGCTCGCATCTCGCCGATTACCTCGCGTTGCTCAAGAAAGTAATGACGCAACCGACTTTTCCGGTCAGTGAGTTAGAAAAGCTGAAAAACGAGGCCATTTCTGAGATTAAGGAGCAACAGGGCAACGACGGGTGGCTGGCTGCGCAAAAATTCAATGAAGTGCTCTTCGCTCACCATCCCTACGGTCAGCCGACGCTAGGCAAAATTCCTGACTTAAAGACTTTGACTCGTCAAGACATGCTAGAGAGTTACCGTCAGTTGCTCCACCCAGAAGGACTTTATGTGTTAGGCGTGGGCGACGCTGATCCTGCGGTGATTGAGGCCTGGAGTCAGACCCTCAACCTACCCCTGGCTGAAGCGCGGCAGGCAGTCTCGCTCCCGCCAGCGCCTGAGGCCCCAAAAAAACAACAAGTGGTTTTTGTCGATAAGCCTGAGCGCTCGCAGACCCAAATCAACATCGGGCAAATCGGGCCATTGATGTCGGACCCGAACTATTTTCCGCTCTACTTGGGCAATCATGTCTTTGGTGGCGGGTCGTTTGCGGCCATCTTAATGAACGAGATTCGAGTAAAGCGGGGATGGAGTTACGGCGCTTC
>JAYTHP010000059.1:0-5342 GCA_043732485.1 Oligoflexia bacterium | reverse complement strand
GTAGTAGACCAAAATTAGCAGGTAATGGCTCGATAATCAAGGCTGCAATCTCGTGCCCGTGCTTACGAAACATTACCTCCATCGGCTCGTCTTGATTCATCGGCAAGACCAAGGTCTCAGCCACGGTGTTAGGCGAGATCCCGGCACTATCAGGCGAGCTCATCTCGGCTAAGCCCGAGCCTGCTTTCACCAGCATGGAATCGACGTGGCCGTGGTAACAGCCTTCAAATTTCAAGACCTTCGCGCGCCCGGTGGCAGCCCGCGCCACGCGCAGCGCCGCCATCACCGCTTCGGTGCCAGAATTGACGAAGCGCACTTTTTCTAAAAAGGGGATGTTGCGGGTTAACAGCTCAGCCAGCTCCAACGAGTAAGGCTCAGCCGTGCCATACGACCAGCCCCGCGCCAGTGCGGGCAAGACTGCGGCTAAGACGTCAGGATCGCGGTGGCCATAGAGCAAGGGACCCCAAGACTGACAAAAATCGAGGTAACGATGCCCATCGACATCGTGCAAGTAGACGCCTTGCGCCGACTCGATGAAGCGCGGTGTTCCGCCCACCCCGCGAAAGGCCCTGACCGGGGAGTGCACCCCGCCGGGTGCCGTGAGTAAGGATCTGGCAAATAAAGCGTCTGATTTTGGATGATTCATAAAACTCAGCTCTTCCTCGTCGCTGGTGGTGGTTGTGGCTGCAAGGACTAGTCGTCGTGGTCGTTCAAGAGGGAACTTTAAGTGTTCAAGCGGGGTGCACAGGCTCATGCGACAACACACGATGAGCCCCCAAGCGTGCGCCGTAGGTAATGATCATCGAAGCCCCCGCCCGCACCATCGCAAGCCAAGCCTCCGCATGCGCAGCCCCCGCATCAATCAGCCCTTCGCGCCCTAAGAGCTCAATGGCCGCATACTCCCCGCTCACCTGGTAGACTGCCCAAGGCCTAGGGATCGCTTGCGACAAACGATATAAGACATCCAAGTAGGGAAGCCCGGGCTTGACCATGAGGATGTCGGCGCCCTCGCGCACGTCACGCTCAGAACTGAGCAGGGCGTCGCTCCATCGCCCGGCATCGAGCTGGTAGGTGGCGCGGTCACGCAGCGGGGTGTGACCCCGAGGCGCGGAATTGGCCGCTAAGCGAAAGGGGCCGTAAAACTTGGAGTGAAATTTAGCGGAGTAACTCATAATCAGCGTCTCACAATCCCCCGCCTGATCAAGCGCGGCACGGATCGCAGCCACCCTGCCATCCATCATGTCGCTGGGCGCCACACAATCTGCCCCAGCATGAGCGTAGACCACGGCAAGCCTGGCTAGCTCTGCGACACTTGCGGCGTTCTCCACCGACGTATGAGTTTCATTTAAAATCCCGCAATGCCCATGATCAGTCAAAGAACACAAACAGACGTCGACTGCGAGAAACAAGTCGCGGCCAAAGGTCTTGCGAATGTCGTGAATGGCACCCGCCAGAAACTCGCCCGTCCACTGAACCTGATGCAGGTCAGGCTTCAAAGGCACGCCAAAGAGCAAAAACTTGCTCACTCCCGCCTCCAAGTCACTTTCAATTTGTCGCAGCAACGACTCCCGCGTCTCTTGGTGCACACCTGTCAGCGCGGGAACTGGCTTTGGCTTGCTCAAGCCCTCCACCACAAAGAGTGGCTGAATCAACTGCTCAGGATGTACCCGAAACTCGCGCGACAACTCCCGCACAAAGCGGTTTTGCCGCAGTCGCCTTAAACTCATTGCTGCACTGCTTGAGAGATCCATGCTTGCCACTCCTTTTTATCAGGAAAAATCAGCGGCTCAACCCCCGCTCGCCGCAAGCACCCGGCCGTCTTGCCAGGACCACAAGCGTGTACGAGCCCTGTCGGGAGTGAGTTGCGGTGCTGCAAAAAATCGCTGCCGCTGCTCCAAAACACATGACTGACTTGTTTTATCTCATTTACAGGTAAAAATCCAAACCTTAAAGCGCTGACCCCCTGAGCCTGACCGGCAGCTCTCACCCCAGTTTCACTCCGATTACCCTCAGTTTTGCGGTAAGAGGCCACCACGTGAGCTCCCTCCTGCCAGCCAGGGCTTTGCAGCCAGCTCTCGACTGCAGCCTCATGGGTCACCACCACCCAGTGCCGTTTCTCAGGCAGCCGCAAGACCGGCTCTTGCAAGGTGGAGTCGATCCATTCGATGCCAAAACTCTCGGCGCAGCCTTCCACCCAGAGCCCAGCGCGCGCCAGATGGGCCCAGCTGCTGACTCCTGAGACCCAGATTCGCTTCTGCCGTAAGCGCAAGGCGACCTCTCGCACCCCCGGCCTCTCTCCGACGACGGCTGTTTGCTGCTGCTCCCCCCCGCATAGCAGACCTTCAAAGGCTCGCCAGTGGGCAAAAAACAGAGTTGACGCCTGATCAATGCGGGCCCAGTCCTCGGCACTTAGGGCGATCTTCTCCCACGAGGGCGCAAGAACCCCACTCACCCACGCCAGCGACACGGTTTGCGGTGGCGGCGGGGCTTGCCAGTGCAGGAAACTGACGCTCAGGTCGTCAGGCGCGGTGAGGTTGGCGTGAGTGGCAGGCACAGAAGCCATCTTAGACAAAACCTGAGACAAAACCTGAGACAAAACCTGAGACGAAACCTGCGGGGTGCTCGTGTGCGACTTACCTTGGGCTGCAAACAGCTCCCCTAATTCCGGATGGTGAAAGACCACGGCACCAAAGCTTTGGTGACACCCCCCACCTAATTGCGCAAGCAAGCCGCGCTCACGGGCAATGGCGTGCGCCGTCGGAGCATGATGCAATGCCTCAAGCAAGTTCACCACCCGGGGCTGGTCCTTGCGGCATTCAATGGCAAGCGCTCCTTGCCCAGGGGCACCGGGGCATTGCCTGAGCGGCATGACCATCCAAAAAAGCCGCTCCATCGCATCAGCCCGCTCCTGATGGCTGCTGACGCCTAGCGACCGCAACACCGCCTGCCCCTCGGGGTTACTCCACAAGCGAATCAGCCCTGCAAAAGCCACGACAATGGCATCTAAGTACCGAGGACTTGAGGGATCTTCAAATAGGCGCGCCATCCGGCTATGGACGTTGCCGCGAATCTCAGCCCAGGCAAGCTCATAGTTGCCGGCAGGCAGCACTTTTTGGAGAAACGGCAAGCCGTTTTCAAGCCGTCTCGGAGAAGACGAGCCCACGAGGACCTTACCCCCTTGTGCCAATCTTTGCTGGATCCCCGGGGCAAACAAAACGACATCGCGGGGATTCTCCCGCACCGGGATGGCGGCGCACGTCAGTGGGTCCGGCCGCTCAAGACTTAAGTCCTTGAGCGAATGGACGGTAAAATCGACCTTGCCGTCTAAGAGCGCATAATCCAGCTCGGCGACAAAAAACTCCTTGCCTGCCACCTCGCGCAGCGGGCGATCGACAATCCGGTCGCCTGCTGTTTCAATGCCGACCAGTTCAATTTTTAACCCGGGGTGGAGGGCCTGTAATTGGTCTGCCACCCAAGTGCTCTGGACACGCGCCAGTAAAGACTTTCTTGTGCCTAAACGTAAACACTCACCGGTCATAGGAAACTTTCAGGGAAACTCTCATTGAAATAACGCCAAATCTTCCCAGCCATGGGCCATAGAAAGTGAGCCTCCCAGCGAGCGCAGCCTGGCCCGCTGCTCACACGCCCGACCTACCTCCTCAAGCTGAACTGCTCGCAAGGAGTCGGTGGTCTTTTGCAACTCATACAAATCACTCAAGCTACTGCAATGATCCAATCCCGACCACACGCCAAGCTGCGTGCGATCTACCCCAAGATGCAGCAAATGCACATCAAGAGGCGATCTGGCCGCTAGCCACGCCAAGCGCAAAGCATCGCGCTCCGGATCAGGCGGGACCGCAAGCACGATGTACTGAGCACTTTTCCAGCCCGCTTCTTCTTCCTCAGGCGCTAACACCCGGATCAACTGACTCTTCAGTCGCTTGCCCTTACCCCTGGACGCGGCAGGCGTCTGCGCGCCTCCTTCACCTAACCCATCGTCGCGTAACCAGCTTTCTAAGGTCGCTTGATGCCGATTGACCATCCACAACTCTCCTAACTCTTGCAAATAAGGAGCAACCGAGCGGGCTAACTGCCCTGCGCCAATCAAGAGAACAGTGGGCTTTAAACTCACCACCTCAGATGCTTGCGCCAAACGCTTGAAATACTTCTTCACCAGCGTCCCGTAGGAAGCCCCCCCTAAGCCTTGCAGGTAGAGCGTCCGCATTTCCTTGCTGTCTTCAAAAATCTTCGTCATCCACGGCCGCAACTCACTCACCCAAGTCTCTCCGCTTTGACTCACTTGCTGCCAGGCCTGCTTAACCTGACCAAAAACATCAGTCTCTCCCAAGACCTGGCTTTCAAGGCCTGAGGCAAAACGCAGTAAAAAGAGGTAAGCTTGCTTACCTGCGAGGCAAAAATCAGCTTGCTCAAGGCCCTCCCCCGCGCAAGCTGCCCCCGCACTTGAAGGGCCCAACTCGGCTTGAGTGTCAGGCGTAACGCCGCTTACCCACACTTGCCGCTGGCAGGTTTCAATCCAGAGGCCGCCTTGAGGAAGCAGAGCGAGGTCTCGAAGGCGGTTTGCTTGCCAGTGCCAGACTCGTAAATCAGAGAGTTCCATGTCTTTTCATAGTACAAAAAATACGCCCCACTTGTGTCATCCTTGTGTCACAACGCCAGAAGATTTGAGGTTTTGTGACAAGCTTCGGGTAACGCCCCACCCAACAAGATTGTCACGTTGTCACGTCTCACCCTATCGACCCCCACTCCGCCCCCAATCGCCCTCCAAGGGCAAAACTCTAAACGAACTTAAGCCTAGAGAATAAAACACTATTACTCAAACACAAGGTCACAAGGCACCAGCGTCAAGACCCAGCCTTAAAGCCACAGATCAAGAAACGACGCTTGCGCTCAGCAGACGGATACCGGAGCGCAACAACTATCCTGACCCAAAAAAAAAAGGGGGGGGGGGGGGGTTGGGCCGTCGACTGGAAAAAGAGCCCCCAGGATTTGCGATGCCTGACCACGGCAAGACGAAAAGTGACCGGCAGACGGCCAAGGGACTCGAGCCTAGCGATTGATGCGGAGCCTGCGCCTGATCCCAGCAACTCACTTTAGAGTCCATCTTTGTTGCGCACGGGAAGACCCCCATTGCAAGCGAGGATCGAGCGACTGCTTCGCCAAAGCCCTGGTGAGCTAAATGCGCAACCCCTCACTTCCCCTAGGGTCTTCTCCTGGTTCGCGCTTTAATCCGTACCACCCAACGTCACTTGGTTCAGCTCACACCCACTCGTGCCTGACGACTGAAAGAAGGCCTTGAAGTAGATCTGGCTTAAGGTCCCAAA
>JAYTHP010000058.1:0-1541 GCA_043732485.1 Oligoflexia bacterium | reverse complement strand
CCAAGCCTGAAAAATTCTGGCGTTTTTCGTAATCTCAGCACCGAGCGTAAGAGGCTGATCGCTTGCCATGATGACTGGCCATCGAGGCTCACTGAGCTTGTGCAAGAGTGTCTTTTCCACCACCGCTAAGAGCTTTTGAGAGTCCTGCCCCAGTTCCTGGAGGGGGTCTTTGGTTTTCTCGTGCACCCGCACGCAGCCGGTCTTCATCCAAAGTTCGATGGGGCGATGATGCTGCGTGAGCCAGGCTTCCAAGCGCTCGCTCACTTCTTTGCAAGTGTAGGAGAGATCAGAAACGGCTTGTTGCCAAAGACAGGCAGATTTTTGATCACCGTTTTCTAACTACTGACAATTAAACGAGAGGGCGCCCGCATAGGTCAAGCCAATGCAGAGATCTTTGAAGAAGTGCGGGGAAGTGCGGGTTGTCGATGAACGCTTGCCGACAGTTGGCGGATAAGTCAACAGTAAAAAAAGAGTGAAAAAAGCCAGCAGCTTGGAAAGCAGCGGCCTGAAGGGGGTTGCGTTGTTTGCGCTTTCGAGGAGGCTTGAAAAAATATTAAACACAGTGCGCTTTCCTTCTTTTCTTGACTGTCGACTGCACTGGGGATAACAAGCGAAATGTTCCTGATCACGATAAATGATGCTGCTTAGGGGAGTTTATTTTCACGGTAAATGATATTTTAAAAAAAGCTCACTAGGGGCTTGCAATTTTCCGCCTAGTGAGCGATCTTCTTGGTTTATTAAATTAACAAAAAATAATAAAATAAGCAGATAAAAATGGCCTACAGTAAATTACTAAAATATTCAATGGTTTATTTGAGTAATTTAAACTATATCAATACCTAGGGCTTGAGGTCGTAAAAACCAGGGGTTGTCGTCACTGCGGCAACCGGCGATTCTGGCGAGTCGAATTTGAGCGAGAAAGCCCCGCAGTTTTCTGCCGGAGATCGCTCTGACGCTGCTTAGGGGAGATTTTTTTTTGCGCGTCAGGTGCCATTGTAGGGATCTTTGCACTGCCTGCGCACTGCCTGCCATAGGAGCAACACCCTTGCAAGCATCTGATTTCTTGGGAGCAGGCTCTCTGTTGGGATTTTTGTTTTGCTGGCCAGTTTGAGTGTCGAGGGCGGATGAGTGCTTGCGACCCTTAGAGCCCGTTTCGCAAACCCCGAATATCATAGTTTAGCTAAAATGACACAAGCGCAGGCTAAAAATGTCATTGCCCGATAGACTTCGGGGCGTAAGCTGCCCATATAACCCTGTTTCCCAATTGCCTTTTTTTGTTTAGTCTCTTGCTAACAGCGAAGACCACGAAAGAGCGGTGAAGATGGCAGGGTAGGCAATGGAGTGGCATTGAGCGTCAGATGGCTCCCCCCAGGGCAGCAGCCGCAGGAGGGATGGCCTGCAAGGACGCTTTAGGCAGAGGCTTGAGCTGATTTTGGCGGCTCTTTCACCTTCGATGGCAGCGAGGCTAAATGCAAAGCATACTGATAAGGCGTGAATTTCTCCGCGTTGTCCTCAAGCTTCTGACGATTGACGTAGACCCA
>JAYTHP010000057.1:0-5433 GCA_043732485.1 Oligoflexia bacterium | reverse complement strand
CGCCTCAACACATCGAACTTGCCGCTCAAAAAATCTTTGAGTGGCTCACCCCTGGTGGCAAAGTCTTCGTCATTACCGATACCCCCTACCTCAAGGGCCTAGAGGCTTTTCTCCCTACTTATGAAGCCCGCAAGCAATCAGGGGACCCGTGGCCTGGACTCATCCCTGATCTGACGCTCTACGGTCACCCACGAACCTCAGCGGTTCCGCAGATGATGAACCTCCTTGACCCACCCTCACTCAGCCGCGTTTTCCACCAGGCAGGATTTGAAATTGAGGTCTGCCAATTCTTCGAGCGCGCCGATTACCCCAAAGACCTCAGGCAAGATGGCCGCGAGGGCGTGGGTCTGATTGCCCGTAAGCCCATGAAACAAGCAGAGCAAAGCGCAGACCCTTGAGCCCAACGCTTACGCCGAGCGCATCAAGTCTTACGTCACAGTGAGGCTCGCAAGGACGATAAATTTCTCATTAATAGTCTTGCCTGGTTTACTTTCCATCAAGCATAATCACAAGAACTGACTCACAGCAGACTTTTTTTGGGAGAATGTTTTATGATTAAGGCTCAAACCACAGTGAACTTTTGCACGCGACAACTATCCTGACACAGGGGGATGGTGCCAACATCTGTGCAACCAACGAGATCTACGAGCTTTACCGTCGTAGCTCCAACCGCCTAAAATACCAAGTCCGTAGCTGCTCAGACTCCAGCTGCACCACCGGATCTCCTCCTTGGGTTGGGACGGACGGCACCAACCAGACCTATTTCTCCGAAGCTCACAACAACGCCGTCCCCAACGACAGCGGTGATTTAACCTTCCTGGATTCCGTCAACATCGGATTACCGATTATGAGCTTTTCAAGCTTTCCGTCACTCACCGCTTCGATCATCCCGTTGAATCGCTATTTTCAGTACCGGGCGATCTTTGAGTCAAACGATACGTTGGGCAGTTGCAGTTACAGCTCAAGTTCTGGCCTTCCTTGCTCTCCTGAACTCAAGTCCGTCACCGCTGGCCCCAATCACTATGATATCTCGTCGCCGACGCTGATCAGCAACCAGGGGGTGTCGTTTTATAACCTCAGTTCCTTCTTACAAACCCTGGGCTCGGGGGGTTGCGGCGGCGGAGTGCTATACAATATCGGCTCCAGCAGCTCGGGCCCCTGGATGTACTGGAACGGTTCCGCCTGGGCAACCGCTAACGCCGCAACGGTCGTGAATACCAGCATCGCATCCTTCGGCTCGCTCAGTCAGATCTACTTTAAGGCCTTCTTTCAGTCCTCAGGCACCAGTGGTTGCGAGCTCAATCAGGTCTCTTTGGGTGGCACGGATTAAGGCGCAAACTGCAGGTAGATTCCTACACGAAAACCAACCGCTTGCGACGCTTTAGCTTTTAGCTTCGGTTTATCCCCAGTCTTGCGAACCGTAAGAAATTCATTGGCGGTAGGATCTTTAGCCCATCTCCCGGCTTACCGGACACTTGGGCAGCCTAACCGTCGAGGGCTCGTTTCGCTTGGAATTTGCAAGGGAGCAACCGGTTCATCACGCGCAGCAAGAGCGGATCATGGAGCTAAAGACCGACAACTATCCTGACACAGGGGGAGGGAAGCTCCAGTCGCTGTCCCTCAAAAAGTCAGCGCCCCAACAAAAGACCGCAAGACCAAAAGCCTCAGGACCTTAAGCGCGGGGAGCAATCAAAAATCTTGTCCTACTGCCTCAGCTTCAACTGAACCCAGCCTCCCTGCGTTAAGACCGTAAGACTCGACTTGCTATGCAAAACGAACGTCTGCTTCAGTCGCTCGCCTTAAACTTAAGATAATCTGAAATTTCAGATTCTTAAAGTCTAAGCTCAGTTTTTAAGACCTCTGAAACGGGCCTTACCTTGAACGTGCTCTGAGCGGTTTCAAATTAAGTAACCGTTTCAACTCTTTCAGACACAAAAGCTGACTGAACATCACCAGTAGCCGAAACAGCACCCCACTCACGAGCTGATTCCATAGCGCGCTGGGGTCAGGTCTTTGGGCCAGCAACGTCTGCAAGGCAAGCTGCTGCCCCCTCAGGACCTCGAGCCTGACTTCAATTTTGAGTGCCGCGGTCAAGCGTTGACCCTCAAGGCTGCGCTCGCGCAAGACTTCTTTTGCGGTGATCTCCTGCTGCAGCGCCTCTACTTGCTGCGTCTGAAAACCAACCTCAGCGCTTTGTGCAAGCGTCCGCTCAATCAGCGAACCTGAGGCCACCCAAACTGAATAGCTGTAAATGGCTAGCATCAGTAAGGCGTGCCAAAGCTTTGACCCTCTGGTCTGAGCCCTGATGAGCAGCGCCAACGCCAGCACGGCTGCCTCCATCAGAGCCGCCTTGAGAGCACCTAGCGGCAGCAAGCCGGCGCTCGGACTTTCTCCCACTTGGTAAAATTGGGCGGTCTCGCTCAGCAAAAAATAGCTGTTCCCGGCAACCAGCAGTGCTAGGAAGAACACTTTCAAGCTCAAACCTGGTAACAGCGCCCGCCTCCTCGGCTGCGGGCTAATCTTTTTGGGTGGATCTTGCACTTTTCCTGGCACCCTCCCAGACAAACGCCCAGGAGCTAACCCTTCATCCCCACTCCGCTTGCTTGCGCGATGCGCGAAAAGCGCAATGACTTTGGAGGGCCCCTGACCTGGATGTTTTTCGGGCAAGGCTTGTGACTTGCTGGTTTTGGCTCGCTCTAAGAGAACCTGCTTTTTTTTTTGATAGTAGCGCTGATTGTAGACCTGTTTTTCCGATTTATTCATGAGTAGTTTCCTTGAGTTAGTTTTTTTTAAGATGTGAGCTGCAAGTAACGACATAACCGCTGAGGTCATGCTTGCGCCTCAGTGGCTTGAGGCCACAGCTCGGCCCGTCGATGCGACAGCAAGTCCACCACGTGGGCTTGCACCATCCCGCTCTTCCAGCGAAACTTCTTCCAAGAGTTATAGATCATTTCGCTGGTCTCCTCGCCGATCAGTCCGTCGACAAAGCGCTCCAGTTCCGCCTGTTCAGGAAATCGCGTATGCAACTCGCCTAGGATCAAGGCTACTACTTGCTCTTTGGCAAAAGCCTGTTGCTCTGCCTGCTGCCTTTGCTGCTGCTCTCTGCTTTCCCGCTCTTGCCCCTGACGCTCCAGCTCAGCTTTGCGGGCACGGTTGGCTTGCAGTTCTTGCTGCTGTTTTTGCCAATCGCGGTAACGGCTGAGATTTTGCTCCCAGTGATTCTGGAGATAGGCAAAGGGAGAGTGAATCTTTTCGCTTTCGCCAGCCGACGCCTCCTTCCCTTGACTTTCTAGGAATTGCAGCACGGGCCCACAATGCTGCGCGAACGCACCCCCATGCTTTGCCAAAAGTTCCTGAAAGATCTTTCGTTCATGCTTCACGTGACCAGTCTTGCCCTCTTGAGCAAAATGCCGCCATCGCTCCTGCAAATCTGGGGGATAAGCTTCGTACGGAAAAAAAGTTTCGCAAGAAAGAGATTCTTTTTTAGATTCTTTTCTAGGATTCTCAGAAAGATTCTTAGCACTGAATTTTCCTGAATGATTCCAATTATTTGAATCCACCAAGGGTGGGGTAATCTGCCCCACGGAGGGTGGGGTAATCTGCCCCATGGAGGGTGGGGTGATTTGCCCCACGGAGGGTGGGGTGATTTGCCCCACGGTAGCTCCCCTTTTCTTTTCAGGCCGAAGCCCCTCACAGCCCGGCTGCGATTTGAAATAGAGTGGGTTTAGCGCCCAGAGGTTAGTTTGACCGCGGGTGACCTTGAGCAAGATGCCGCGACTCACTAAACCTCTTAAGCCGGCTCGCAGATTGGAGTGATCCATTCCCGTTTCTGTTGTAAAATCGCCGTTGGTAATCGCGGCAAACATCCGCGGATTGACCTGGGCAATGGTCTGATCGTAAACGGTCACGATCAGCGCCACATCCACGAGCTTCAGACTGTGACGCCCCGGCGCTTTAAGCTGGCGCGTCACCGTGTGCGCTAGTTTACCCCAACCCCCGCTCAGAAACTCCTTCAGCATCTGCTCTTGCGCGTCTTGCGTGGTAGTAGGCTGCTGAGGCACCGGGTTGACTTGCGGAAGAGACTCAGGCTGTGCGGTGCAGGGGACACTGGGGTTGGGGCTGCTGCTACCCGCTACCTGATTCTCAGGCGCTTCCACCAGCGGGCTGTGGGGTGGGATCTCTTTGGCTACGGGGTCAGAAGGTAAGGCCACTTCCTCGTCCCACTGAGACACAGGCTGCGGCTGCAAGGGGCTTGGAGCAAGTCTTGGCTGCGCCACTTGAATGGCGGCAATCACGTCACGCAGGGAAGTCATCGAATTACTCACAAGACACCCCCTGACTGACGGAACCGGCATGGGGAGGATTTTGCATGGGCTGCGGGCTTTGGTGTGGCTCCAAGTCTTGATGGACCAAGCGCATGCGGCTTGTCACTTCTTTGGCTAGCGCCGCATAGTCCCTGGCCCCCGAGCTTTGCGGCGCATGATGGAAAATACTGCGACCAAATCCTGGCGCCTCCTTCAGCTTCACCGACCGTCTGATACTCGTTTCAAAGACCTGATCGCCAAAATGAGCAATCAGGTTATCCAAAACCGTGGTCGCCAAATTGGTGCTGTCGGCAAGCGTGAGTAAAAAACCTAAAATACTCAACCTTGGGTTGGTTCCAAGTTGAATCTCAGCAATCTCGCTTAACAACCCTTTGATACCATGCAAGGCAAACACCCCGCCATCCACCGGAATGATGAGGCGTTGGGCGGTGTTAAGCACTGAGTTCAGCAGCGGTCCAAAGGTCGGCGGGCAATCCAAGATAATAAACTCGTATTGCTCCCCTAGCGCTCGCACTTTTTGCGTCAGGCGTAACTCACTATTGGTCAGCCCCACCATTTCACGCTCCACCCTAGCTAGATCCGCGGTGGCAGGAACGATGGCTAGCCCGTCCTTCTGGTAGATGGCCGACGATAGTTGACAGTGTCGGTCGCGAATGACCTGACTGAGACTGAGCTGGAGTGACTCTCCGTGCAGCCCACACGCTTGGGTGGCATTGCCTTGGGGGTCAGCGTCAATCAGGAGAACGGATTGCCCCTGCAGCACGAGGGCCTGGGCTAGGTTAACGGCGGTGGTGGTTTTGCCCACACCCCCCTTTTGATTGGTAATTCCGATGATCGATTTTCGATCCGTTGGTTTGCGATTAGCTTGCATGAGCCTGAGTCTCCATTTTGGTTGACAGAGACCCTGCAACTCTCTAACAATAGAGAAAGAGCGTATGCACTTTGCCGTGCAGGGTCTTCTGTGAGTCAGCAGGATCTGGCGAAGATTTGTCTGCTGACTGATTAATGATTAAAGCCCGAGAGGAAACTCTCGGGCTTTTTGTTTTGAGAGGATTTATGGTTTTAAAGAATCATCAGAACCCTCCTTTTCAGCTAAAAGCGACTGAGG
>JAYTHP010000056.1:0-5464 GCA_043732485.1 Oligoflexia bacterium | reverse complement strand
TGATACAACGTGGGTTCGAAGAGCTATTATTGTCTCCAGTGTAGGCATCGCAATGGGCTCCTTGCAGATAACCCGGAGGGCATCCTATTGCGGGGTCTGTGCCTCCGCAGCTGACTTGTAGGTTATGCACATCGCGGTAGCCGCATAGGATGCCTTCTGGGATAGCACTAGCTGGAGCTGGGGAACAGTTGATGATGTGGCCTACGCTATCTTGGGTTACCATGAAATCATAAGTCTTATTGATCGTGGGATAGCCTGCTAGTCCTTTAAAAGTCGCCGAAAGCTCGAGAAAATTAGTAGCATAAAATCCTGGAGAAGGCAGTGGCTGGGGGGCTTGGCCGTTTTTAGAGCTGACAGTTTGCGGTTGGAGCACTAAGTCAGAGAGATAGAGGCTCATGCTCAATAGATTAGAAGGTCCAGGCGTGGGCGATGGGGGCGGTAGTAAAGTGATCGTAGGCGACGGACTAGGGTAAGGTGGTTGAGGAGCCAGTGCCTGAGGCGCTTTGTAAGTGGTTGAAAACTTTAATCCCTGAAGAAGCGGAGTCACAGAAGGGGAGGCGGCTGGGTTGATCACAATATTCGGAGAGTATAAAGCGCTTGCGCAATAGTCGGGTTGGCTCATGATGTTGGTCACGCTAGTCCACCGAGAGGTTGAAGCCATGAGCGCATTAGATAAGGTATACGCCCGAGCAAACATTTGCATGACGTTAGCGACGCTGATCACGACAATAGAGATTAGGGCAGTGACGACCATGATCTCGACAAGTGTAAACCCTGGATGGCGCATCTTTTTTTTGTTTTTTATCATAATTTTTTTACTCACTCTTAATATTATCATAAATTTTTATTTGCCACAGATAATCTAGCTTGTTTTAAAATATTTTTTATTTTTAAAAATATTTTACCACTGAAGAAAAATATTTTTGATGGGTGAAGGTGTTGCTATTTTTTTGACGAAAAAAAAGTGAGCGGGTGGCACAAAAATTTTTTATCGAATGAGTGATTCCCTATCGCCACTGTCAGTGGCTTAAAGAACGAGTGGGGGTTTGTGGGTGTTTGTCAAAGAAAAGTAGATTAATGGGGCCCCTTGGTCTGGTTTTGTCATGTTGTAGGAATAGCCTCTTTAGAAGAGGTTCGTATTTAGTTATAAATAAATGGCAGTGAGACGCGGCCCGTCAAAAGGGATTTGAAGAGAAAAAAAGGTTGGATAGGAAATTTTATGCTGCCTCCTTCTGATCGGTAGAGTGATCTGGGGGTTGAGTTCGCTTTTCCACTTGGAGCCGTCTGGCTGCCTTGTAAAACTCCCCCAGTTTGCGCTCCAGCCCTTTAGCCAGCTCGAAGGGATTGAGCTTAGACTTAATAGCCTGTAGGGCTTGCTCTTGGTGGCAAGGTTCTGTTGCATGCTACAAAACTTGATCGCCTTAGGGGTGAATCTGCTTGACGCCAGTGATATTTGTATTGCGACCGTGGATAACGCTGTCATTGAGCAGGCCGTCAGGCGCTTGCGGCCCCGCATCGAGCAAGGCAAAGGCTTTGGTGAGACGATTGGCACCCTGCCCGTGTACCCTCCGATTGCAGCCCAGATGATCAGGCTGGGTGAGGCCACAGGCAACATGGATCTCATGTTGAGGAAGGTGGCTGATTTTTACGAGAAGGGAGTCGAGATTATGGCAGCCGGGCTGAGTCAGCTCATTGCGCCGATCATGATTGTCTTTTTAAGCGGTCTGGTGGGTATGATTTAAATGATGGTCTATTTGCCAATTTTTAAAATGGCTTTGGTCTGGAATTAAGTCAAAAACCGCCACGATGGGTCGGTGTGAACAAAAAAGCCCCTCGTAAGGTCTTTTCCTGCTTGAAAAGTCCTTACGAGGGGCTAAAAGTTCAATCAAACGTGTGAGAGTAGAGTCATTAAATCTTGCCGACGAGATTCATCCCAGGCTTGAGGGTCTTGCCCCCAGGCTGCCACTTGGCTGGGCAGACTTCCTCAGGGTGAGTGGCAATGAACTGCGCGGCTTGTACCTTGCGCACCAGCTCTTCGGCGTTGCGGCCGATGCCGTTGTCGTTGATTTCTGCAAACTTGATATGGCCTTCAGGATTGATTAAAAAGGTGCCGCGATACGCCAGGCCGTCGCTTTCAATGTGCACACCAAAAGCGCGCGAAAGGTGACCGGTAGGGTCCGCAAGCATGTGATACTTGATCTTTTTGATCGTCTCAGAGGCATCGTGCCAGGCTTTGTGGGTGAAGTGGGTGTCAGTGCTAATGGCGTAGATCTCGACATTCATTTTCTGAAAAGTCGCATAATGATCGGCTAAATCTCCCAGTTCTGTTGGGCAAACGAAGGTGAAGTCCGCAGGATAGAAAAAAAAGACGGACCATTTGCCGGCCAATTCGTGTTGCGTGATGGTCTTGAACTCATCGTGATGATACGATTGCACTTTGAAATCAGGGATCCGAGTATTCAGTAGAGTTTGCATGGGGTTAAGTTTCCTTTCAAAAAATTGACAGCTCAAAGCTGTACTGGCTCCCAAACTACCTCAAAGAGTCGCAAGATCAATGACAAAGCGATAGCGAACATCACTTTTTAGCATGCGCTGGTAGGCGGTGTTGATCTCGGAGGCTGAGATCTTCTCAATGTCACAGCTCAGGGCGTGCTTGCTACAAAATTGCAGCATTTCCTGGGTTTCTTTGATCCCGCCAATCAACGATCCAGCAATCTGCCTTCTGCCGCTGATTAAGGCAGAAGCCGACACCGGCACCGGGTTTCCTGGTGCGCCGACAATGATCAAGGTACCTTCGCGCTTGAGTAGGCCTAAGTAAGTGTTCCAGTCGATCCCTTCAGACACCGTGCACAAGATGAAATCAAAGGTCGAGCGCAACTTTTCTAATTCATGAGTCTCTGTGGTGTTGCAAAAGGCCTGCGCCCCTAGGCGCAGGGCGTCTGCTTCTTTTTTGCGCGAATGGCTGAGTACCGTGACCTCTGCGCCCATCGCGTGGCCAATTTTAACAGCCATGTGACCTAAGCCACCGAGGCCTAAGACTGCCAGTTTCTTACCCGCACCTACCTGCCAGTGCCTGAGAGGAGAATAAACGGTAATGCCTGCGCACAGCAGTGGTGCTGCTTGATCGAGCGGGAGGTTGCTTGGAATCTTGAGGACAAAATCCTGGTGGACGACAATGCGCTCGGAGTAACCGCCATAGGTCAAAGTCACGCCGTCTGCTTCTAGCGAATTATAGGTGCCGCGCATGCCTTGGGCGCAGTACTGCTCTAAACCTTCTTGGCAAGACGCACAATGCCTGCACGAGCCAATCATGCAGCCGACACCGACGCGGTCGCCGATGGCGAAGCCTTGGGTGGCTTTGCCGACGCGGCTGACAATGCCGGTAATTTCATGTCCAGGGACCATCGGAAACGCGGAGCGTCCCCATTCGTCTTTGACCTGGTGCACGTCAGAGTGGCAAATGCCACAGTACTGAATCTTAATCTCAACGTCGTGATCTTGAGGTTCCCTGCGCTCAAAGCTCCAAGGAACCAGGGGAGCGTGTGCAGAGAGCGCCGCATAGCCTTTGGTCTGCGTCATAAGAACTCCCTTTTTGTGACTGACCCTCAGATACTAGCACAAGCACAGCAAGCTGGGTGTACAGTTTTTGGGAAGGACTCTTTTTTTGCTAGAGCCTGGAGCGAAAAAAAAAAGGGAGTAGGTGGGGGAGAGAAGGAGGAGTCAAGCAGGTTTGAGGTGGCATTGGAGGGGGTGACCGAGGCTGCGCGCCAGGGTGTGGACTTGCTCGATTTTGGTTTCTGCGATTTGATGCGAGTAGACACCTGCTAAGGCCTCGCCTTCACAGTGGATTTTTTGGGTCAGCAATTCAGCGGCGAGCTGGTTTTTTGCAAAATAGGCCTTCAGGATTTGGATGACAAAGTCCATCGGAGTATAGTCGTCATTGAGAATGAAAACTGCAAATTCCTGCTCAAGTTGAAGGCTTTCAAGGATTTCGAGGGGTTGCTCTTTCGTCTTTTGGGAGCCGAAGGTGAGCGGGGCATGGGTGGGCTGGCGATGGCGAAGACGCAGCCAAAGCAGCGGATTTTGGCTAAAAACAGAGAGCAGACCCATAAGTGAAAAGACTAGCACGCTTTTTTCCTTTTTTGCCAAGGCTCGCGTAAAAAAGTCCCGGGGCACCTCCTGGTGGCAAGCGGGGGGCATGACGCAAGCTTTTGTACTTCGGGTGCGGCTGCTGAGAGTCGAGAGCGGATGCCCCAGGAGCGAGCCTCCCAGCGGGTTGCGGTGAAGCGATGACTCTCGACAGAAGCGCGCCGTTCAGGTAGAGATAGGGTAAGTGCTCTTGATGGCAATCGTCGGGGGAGCTGCTGAGCTAGGTGGTTCCCGAAGGAATTTTCGGGCCTGCCTGGGCCTATTGGCAATGCTTGAGCGAAAACATGAATAACGAAAGGAACTCACAAACGTATGACACAGAAAATGACAACCGTGACGGGCTATTTTGGCTTGAGACGCTGCTGGGCTGGGTTAAGGCAGCGGGGAGGCGTTTTGGGGGTAATGCTTTTTGTTGCAGCAATGGTGGGTGGGTCGGGTGGAGTGGCAGTTCATGCGGAAGAGGCGTCGCCTCAGGCGGCAAAGAGCGTTTCTGAAGCTCATCCGGTGCATGCTTTTAAGTTGTATGCCCTCGATCTGGAGGGCGCTAAATTTTGGCTACCTTCGGTGATTGTGGTGAAAAAAGGTGAAAAAGTGAAGATTCACGCGGAAAGTAAAGTCAAGGGAGCGGGCAACATGCACGGTCTTGCCATTGAAGCTTTCGGAGTGAAAGAGTTGGTCGGATCGGCTGGCAAAGAGATCGAATTTATTGCGGATAAGGTGGGTGTTTTTGATGTGAGCTGTCATGTCCATCCTGCGCATGTCGGTGGCCAGTTGATTGTTTTAGACGACAAGCATTGATGTCAAGCGTTGAGTGAAGACATCACCACACATAGAGTTTCAAGCTCTGAGAAAAAAGCTCTTTTAAAGCAGCTTCCTAGCCCCTGATTACGGGTGAAGAGCTGAAAAAGAGCAAAAGTTCGTTTGGCCTGACCTCAGATTTGACTCTGGCGTCGAGTGCCGACTAACGGTCACGATGCTGAGGTGGAGGGAACGTGGCCAAGGCCAAGGCAATGGGTCTGAGTTGAGTTTTTGAAGCGATTTTCTGAGCTGTGGCTCACCAATTCCCAAACAGCCCAGAACATGGTAGACCGGGGCGATTGGTGGGTCACAGATTTTTAAAGATATACTTAAAAACGAGATGAAAGAGAGAGTACGCCATGATTGGACGAAGTGCTGAAAAAGTATTGAACAGAGCGGTTCGGTATGCAGTGGAGCATGATCATGAATATTTTACCCTGGAGCACGTGCTGTGGAGTTTGCTTGCAGAAGAGAAGATCAGTGCCACGCTTGAGGCCTGTGGGGGGAATCCGGATCG
>JAYTHP010000055.1:0-5542 GCA_043732485.1 Oligoflexia bacterium | reverse complement strand
GGACGCTGCATCCTGTGGGTGGACGGGGTCAAAAAACTGGCCTGCCTCACCCCGGTCCGCCCCCACCGGGTGATCCGCTTCTTGCACAAAAGCGCGACGACAACGACGACTGCTGCCGCGCGCTCTGTTTTTTGCCCGTGCCTGCAAATCCAAGCCTCGCAAGTCACCTCCCGCATTGAGCAAGGGAAACTCAGCACGCCTGAGGCAGTGCTTGCCGTCTTGCAAGTGGGAGCAGGAGAGTGCCACGGCTCGCTTTGCCGCGGCGCCCTGAAGCAGGCGATGCAAGCTCAAGGCGTGAACGTCGACCAATGGATTGATTGGCGCTTTCCTTGGGTGGATTGGTCTTTTTTTTAACGCGCCGCGGACAGGGATTGCAAAAACTCTTCGATTTTTTGGTTCACCATATCCGGTAAATCCATTTGCGGGCAATGACTGCCGTGCGAAATCACCTCTAACTGACTGCCGGCAATCAGCTGATGCATCAGCTGTTGTTGTTCCAGCGGGATCACTCGGTCTTTCTCGCCTGCTAAGATCAAGGTGGGGCACTCAATTTTGTTCAACCACGCACTGCCATCATAGGCCTCATAGCTCTCAATCAACTGCATTAAAATCGCAGGATCCATCGCCAGCACCTGATCGACGTAATGATCAATATCGGCTTGCGGCGTCAAATGGGGGTTAAACCCACCCATGGCCACCAGACTACGGGCAATCGGATTGAGCTTCTGGGAGCGCATCACAAAATCGATGACGAAGGGCGACTGACGGTAAATCCGCTTTAAAAGAGTAAAGGCGCCTTGCAAGGCATTGTGATGAAAAATGGTTTCTAGTGGACGGTGCGAAGTGCCGTTGGCAAGCACCATGGCTTGGACGCGCTGCGGGTGGTGTTTCAAAAAATCCAGCACCACGTTTACCCCCATGCTGTGGCCTAAAAAAATCGCCTGTTCCACCTCAAGCTCATCTAAAACCGCCTTCAAATCTTTGGCAAAATTCTCAAGCGTTAAGCTCGCTAAATTCTTAGGAACTTCCGAGTTTTGATGACCGCGGTAATCAAACCAAATGGTCTGATACTGGTGCCGAAAATGCTCAATTTGGTAGGTCCAATGCAGACTGGAGCACACCAAGCCGTAGCAAAACACTAAAGGCGGTCCCTGCCCTTCGGTGCTATAAAACAGCCGGGTGCCATCAAACCCAATCACATAACCCCGCTTGCTAGCCACCCCGCGGTAGGGCTCTGGCCGCTCACCGCCTGCGACCTGCGAGGGTTTGCGTGCGCCCTGTAGACGGCCTGGAGGAGGTAAGTGGGCTGCGGCGGCGTCGCTTGCTTGCACACGAGTCTTATTTGGCTTTTGATCCAGCGAATCCATGAAAAACACACACACTCTTTCTTTGCTTGCCCCATCCTGCTGCACTCACCCACACCCGCAGGCTCGCACCCTAAGATTGAGGCTGGCGGTGGGTGCTTACGCACGCTCGTCGTGCCCAGATCTTAAGTGTCGACAAAAACCACGAAAAAACACAGTAAAAAAGCAAAGGGTTACTTGCAGGCACGACACACCCTCCCTTTTTTTTGGCGCGTGTGCGACACGGCACAAGGGGCGTAGAGCGGCTTGCAGCCAACATCGCTCACTTTGCTTGGCTTGGGTAGTATTTTTTTCAAGGCCACCGCACACCCGCACTCGCTTGCGGCGGCAAATCAAAGGGGGTTGGGGGGGCAAAGGCGGCCCGGCCTTAGGCTCGCAGGCGCAAAGTCTTGATTTTACTTCCCTTTACCCCCAACCATCCCATCCTGTTTTGGCAAAGCTTAGGTTTTTTGGGGGGACACGGCTTGCACTCCGGTGTGTGCCGACGCTTTACTTGCCGCGACTTAAATGCGCCCGGATTAACGACTGCAAGCTCAGAAAAAAGACCTGTTTAGTCATCTTATCAGCCAGACGGTAATGGTGATAGAAATTTCTTATCCATCCCACATCCTGCTGCTCCACCACCAAAGTGCCCCAGGGGACTGATGAGGTCGCAGATCCTCCCCCTTTGAGCCATGCTTTGCTCTTTTTGTCGCTTTTGCCAGGCGTAGTTTCATCCGCCTGCAGCTCGGCAAGCTTAAGGCTCAGCTTCAGCGTGTACTCGCTCACCAGCAGATCCAGCAAGGTCCATTCATCCAGACCCAACGCTTTTTGCAGGCGTGCCAGCTGATTGAGGGGTAAAAGACTGATACCCCGCTCAAGATTGGAGATAAATTGCACCGTCACGGGTGGATGAAAAGCCGCTGCTAAGTCCTTTTGCGACAGTTTTTTCAACTGCCGAGCCCGCTTAATGTAAGAGCCTACTAATTGAGGACGAGTCATCACGCCCCTATGCATCCCATTTAAATTTTTTAAACCCTTCATCCACCGAAACCCACTCCGGGCTCGGGTTTTTTCGGCAGGGTGAAATACCCCCACCTCCCCCTCTTTTTCGCTTTTTTTAGCTAAAAAAAGGGAGAAAAATCGCAAGACCTCTCTTTTTATTGTACATGTTATTTTTAAATATAAGCAATTAAACTTATTTTTTTAATGCAATAAAAAAAGGCAGGCTGGGAGTTTCGCTCCCTAGCGGACTGAGTTTTGCTATCCGCTAGGGAGCGAAACTCGCCCTCAAGCTAAGGAACGTAGACCCTGCGATGTCAAAAGCCTAATCGATCGATCTTTTAAGCACCCGTGTCCCAGTGGGTAATTGGCGCACAGGGCAGCATTTTAGAGAACCTATCAAGTCTCACCCAACGCGTACGACCTTTAAACCGTCACTCAAACAACGACAAGGAGGGGACAGTCCAGACCCGTAAAACATATCCATCGTATTTGATCGCACATTTCTGCCAGATTCCCAGCACGAAAAGGTATCTGCCGAAAGATTGAGTAGGGAGACAAACTCTAATTGCAAAAGATTCTTTCGTTCCTTGAGCGACCTAATCTCATCGCCCATGAGCACCTCTTAGTTTTTGCAAATAGAGATTAATGACATTTTCTCTGACTTGCCGAGCTTCATCTGTCCTAGATAGAAATTCCCCACATTGAACGTATTTCGAGCAAGAACTATTCAGCACGGTGATCTCTACTCCATGGACTGCAAAAGATTGAGGCTCTCTGCTATCCACCCTTAAGGACCTATAGAGCTGACAGGTCTGACTTTCAGTGCCCCTAATGCTTACTTGGTTTATCTTCATGAAAAAAAATAATTAAGCAATAGTCTTTTAAGATAATTTTTATATTATCCTCAATTTAGTTTCCCCTAATGCTCTAATTTAAAAGTTTAATAGACTATGATATTTTTTATAATTAATTTAATTATTTATTTTAAAATAAAAAAATTCTCTTCTTAAGAGTAGCAGAGAAAATGAGCTCCCCCCTTTTTTTTACCCCCCACCAGCCGCAACCCCTGCTGCTGCTGATCGCCACAGCCGCAGCGCTGCAAACAGTAACAGCAGCGCAAAGCCTTTTTTCAGAAGTACTTGTGGCAGCAGCGCCATCGCGCGCGCGCCTAAATAGGTGCCAAAAAATATGCCACAGGCGATCCAAAAACCCCAGTGTAGATGCTCGACCCCAATTTTTCCTGCCCGGTAGTACTCCAGCACGCCTAACAAGCCTACCGGCAGCAGCATTGCCACGAGCGACGTGCCGCTTGCGGCACTTTGTGAGAAATGACCAAGCCGCATCAGCAGCGGGATAAGAATCAGCCCGCCTCCAATCCCAAACAGTCCGGAAAATACCCCCGTTAACAACCCTAACGCAAGCGACGTCATCACACTCATCCTTTCGTCTTCCCTCTCATGATATCACCACCATCTCCTTCTACTGTCGCTCTTGCCTCTTTTAAAGCGCCTCACCACCAGGAGCTTGCAGGGCTCTCCCGCTTGGAGACTCTCCTAAGGCGTCTTCTCATTTTTTTCCAGCGTCTAGCCTGTGCCCAACCGCGCAAAATCTTCCCCGCCGTGCTGCTCAAAGTAAGTGCGCAGCGGTAACAGCGCCTGCGAGCTTAACTCCGGATCGAGCCTCATGACTTCCATCGCATCCTGCCGCGCCAACTCTAACCACTGGGCGTCGCGCACTAAATCGGCCATGCGAAATTCTAACCCACCTGCTTGCTTGGTCCCTAAAAACTCGCCAGGGCCGCGAATTTTAAGATCCGCCTCGGCAATCGCAAAGCCATCTTGCGATTGCTCCAGCACTTTTAAGCGCTGGTAAGCCACACTGTTATTGCCCGACTGGGTGAGCAACAGACAGTACGATTGATGCTCACCCCGACCCACCCGGCCCCGCAATTGATGCAACTGCGCCAAACCAAAGCGCTCGGCATGCTCCACCGCCATCACCACTGCGTTTGGCACATCTACCCCCACTTCAATCACCGTGGTAGACACGAGCAGCTGCACCGTCCCTGCTTTAAAGCTTTGCATCACCGCTTCTTTTTCCTGCGAACTCATTTGCCCGTGTAAAAGGGCCACCTGAAACTCCGGAAACACCTCTTGCGCAAGTCTAGAAGCCGCTTCGGTTGCCGATTGCAAATGCTCAAATCCCTCAGCCTCACTGGCTTCCACCAGCGGAAAGATATAATAGGCCTGTCGCCCAGCGCCCATCGCACGGCGCATTAACTCCACGCCAGCCTCGCGGTCCTCAGGCTTAGACAAGACAACCGTGCGAATCGCTTGCCGCCCCGGCGGTAATTCGCGAATCGCTGAGATGCTTAGATCGCCAAAGGCGCTCAGCGCCAAGGTGCGCGGAATCGGGGTGGCCGTCATGATCAGGGAATGAGGCAGTCTAAGCGTCGGTTGAGCTGCCGTTGATTTGCTGACTTTTTTGCCCTTTTCCCGCAGGGTACGGCGCTGCTCCACCCCAAAGCGATGTTGCTCGTCCACAATCATGTACATCAATTGCGGAAAGACCAAGGAATCCTCAATTAAGGCATGAGTGCCAATCAACAGCAACGGCTCACAGGCTAAAAGCCGCGCTTGCAAAGCTACCCGCTCTGACTTTTTCGTACGGCCCGTCAGCAAAGCTACCTGCAGCTCCTTACCAAACAACTTGCGCACCGTCTGCTGATGTTGTTCCGCTAGAATCTCAGTTGGCACCATCAGCGCAACTTGCCCCCCCAAGCTGTAAAAGCAGGCAGCCGTGATCAGCGCCACCACCGTTTTGCCACACCCCACGTCGCCTTGCAGCAAGCGGTTCATCGGATAAGGCTCGGCAAAGTCTTGAAGGATCTCAAACACTGCGGTTTTTTGACCGGCCGTCAGGCGAAAAGGCAGCTTTTTTTCCCATTCACTGCACAGTTCCTGAAAGATGGCCTTTTTCCCCTCCCGGGCTGAGGGCAGTGACCAACGCTTCGCTAGTTTGTCGCCGATTTTGTCGATTAGACTTGCCGCCAAGCTCCCCGGCAGCGGCTTAGGTAAGCTTGGCGCCAGGACGTTTTGAAAGGCGAGTTTGCGCCTGAGCAGTAAAAACTCAAACTTGAAAAACTCTTCGTAAATCAGCCGATGATGGCACGGTAAATCGAGGTGGCTTAATTT
>JAYTHP010000054.1:0-1585 GCA_043732485.1 Oligoflexia bacterium | reverse complement strand
GATCGGTCAATAGCGAGAGATACGGCAGCCCCTGCTTGCGCATTTGACTTAAAAGCGCGCTGGTTTTTGCCATCTGCATCAAAGAGAAAATCCCCTCTTGCATGCGCGCCCCCCCCGACGCTGAGACCACCACGGCTGGCAGCTTTTCTTGTAACGCCCGCTCAAAAATCGCCGTGATCTTCTCGCCCACCACCACCCCCATGCTGCCCCCCATAAACTTGAACTCAAACACCGCCAAATGAAAGGGCAATCCCCCTAACGCCACCCTCCCGGTCACCACCGCATCGTCTAAGCCGGTCGAGGCAATCGCTGAGCGCAAACGCGTTTTATAGGGCTTCAAATCATCAAACTCCAACGGATCGTTGGAAACATACCCTGCCCCATACTCCTCAAAAGAGCCTGGATCGGAGAGCAGCTCAATCCGCTCAGCAGCCGTCAAGCGAAAATAATGTTGACAGCCGGGGCAGACCTGCAAAGCCTCTTTTAAAACCTTGCTTTGAATCATGTCCGCGCACTGGGGACATTTTACCCAAAGGCCGTCTGGAACCTTTGAATTCCGTTGAGGGCCCTGAAACTTCATCCGCGGTGTTCGCAAATCATCAAACCAAGCCATAATTCATTGAGATTTAGCAAGTTCATCTCGTTCAAGCAAGCAAAGCATGCAAGAAAAAGAAAAACCACCCACACGCCACCTCTCCCCCACCGACAACCGCCACCCCTCGCTTAGCGTCCTAACCCGGGGGCAACAGGCCCCAGGTGTCAAAGTCAAAAGGGCTTTTTTTCTCTGGCCAAAAAAAAAGCTCACTCACTCCTGCCGTTGGGCGCTTGGGCTTACGGCCGCCCGCGCCACCCCCCCCCTGCTGTGCAAGATACCCTTGGGCCTCCGCCACAGGTCTTTCCTACGAAAAACAGGATGCTATGAGCGTCAGAGGTTTTGGATGGAGACAAAAAATTCAGAACTGCCAAAAAGCCGAAAAGAAATTGCTGCCGGCCCGCAACGCAGAGGCCGTGCGACAGCACGAAAGCGTTAAAGCAGGGCCACGGCCATCAGGATAACCCCCCACGCCCCCTTTTTCATCTCTTTGACCGTGGCTGTAACTCACTCCGCTTTTTGCAGGTCCGCTGCTGTTAACCCTGCGCATCCGTCCACAAAAACATTGCGTCAGTCCCCCGGGCACCCCTCTCCTCTCTCTCTGTGCGTCTTGGGGGTAAGGCTTCAACCTCTCAAGCAGCCGTTTCTAAAAAAGGTCGTCTGGGTAGAAGACTAGCCTGAACCTTCCCACAATGGGAAGCCTGCGAATCCTTGTTTTAAGCTCTGGGATTTCATTCTCCCCTAAATAAAGCTTCTCAAGGTCCTTCAATTGCGGCAAAACCCGCAGTAACGCTTCAGCGCCGGATTTTTTCAACTCATTAGAGCGAAGGTCTAAACTGGATAATTGAGACAAAGGAGCGAGGCTGAGCGCAAGCGCTTCGGCTAGTCCTGAATCGATCGACCTAAAGCTCAGATCCAGCCTCGCTAGCATCGATAACTCCTGCAAATGAGTCGCAAGCTCTAAATCGAAGGAATTCCGACTGAGATTCAACT
>JAYTHP010000053.1:0-5612 GCA_043732485.1 Oligoflexia bacterium | reverse complement strand
TCACGAGATCGTCATGGCTGCTGGCCCAATCGATGGCCGTCTGTAAGGCCTCATGAAAGAGCGGCAAAGAGGCGATGTAATGATCCGAAGGCATGACTAACATCACAGCGTCAGGATTTTTTTTAGCAATCGCTTGTGCCGCCCAGAAGATACTGGGCGCCGTGCTGCGGGCGCACGGTTCCGCTAAAATCTCAATGTCGGGTGCTTTGAGCGCAATGGCCTCTTGCAAAGCATCGGTGGTGACGATCATTTGCCGGTTGCGGGGAATCAGGTCAACAAAGCGGTCCAGAGTCTCTTCAATGAGCGTCTTTTTTTGAAAGGTTAATAATTGCTTCGGTTTTTTGGAGGTGCTTTTTGGCCAAAAGCGCGTGCCACTGCCGCCTGCAATCACCACGAGATAAATGTGAGGGTCCCCGCTTTTACTCACTTCATGGCCACTCGGCCATAACGATCTTCCAGTCGTACCACGTCGTCAAGCTGCGGGGTGGACACTTCAAAGACCGTGCATTCTTCCAGCGCAATCATCCGGTGTTTGCGAGGAGGTGCAATGTGGTAAGCTTGGCCGGGGGTTAAAATGAAAGTCTCCAGCACTTGGGCGTCATTTTCGAGCAGTAATTGCATTTTGCCAGATGCCAAATAAATCGTCTCAATTTTTTGCTGGTGAAATTGCAACGACAGTTCGTGGCCAGCATGGATTTGTAAAATCTTTCCGACATAATGGCTAGTTTTGGCCCAAATGAGCTCATAACCCCAGGGTTTCTCAATTTTTTCAGTGGGACGATGGGTCATAAAATTTCTTTACACTAGCCGGGCGCAATCCACTATCTCAAACTTGCAGCCTCCTCCGACAACGAGGGAGGAGCAGCAGCAGGGGGTAGCAGACGAGTGGGGGGTTCACTGCCAGGAGCGTTGCCTGACGACGACGACGAAACTAAATCTGAAGAAACCAGAAAAGACGAGATCAAAGAGTTGCGCTGATACTGTGCTCCTGCTTTTTGTGCCGCTAGTTGAGTGGCAAACGAACCGACATAAAGACGGTACCATTTTTCACCATTTTTCAGCGTGAATTCTTTTAAAAAAGCAGCTAAATGATTTTTTTTCAGGCTCTGCAATAAGCTTTTTGCCTCGGCCTGGGTGGCAAACGACCCTACCTGCAGGTGGAACTGACCTTGCACCCCGCCCCCGACTTGACGAGGCAATTCGGTGGCGTAAGGTTTCTTCAAGCTCAAACGATGCTGCAGCACCTCTTGGTGTAATTCCTCCGTCAGCACTTGATTGAGCGCAATTTCGTGTGAGGCCTTTTGCTCTTGTAATTCCAGCGAGGTGGGTAAAGGGTCTTCCAAAGTTGCCAGCTGAGGAAGGTGTGGGTCGTCGGCGGTAGCGGTGGTGTTTGCAGCTTTGGGCGGAGCAGGCAGATCGGAGCGTGAGGGATTGAGCGATAAGCCGAGGGTGAAGGCAAAAATCCACAGCGCCACCGCCAAGGCAGTTAAGAGGTAGATTTCCTTTTTGTCGTAAATAAAGATTTCATTTGAGGCGCTCATGCTTGGCTTTTTTTTGACTCCTTCTTGGGCCTTGCAGCCTGGGGGGAGGGGGTTGCGTTGGGGGTAAACCCGTTCTCTCTATTATAGACCTGCCCCAGTCCGAAAATCAAACATCCTGTTGCATTCGCAGACAGCAAGTCGACCTAAAAGCGCCAAAATCTTGGCCCAAATCTTCCATACCCCTTTTCCTGTCTTCAAAAGGGTTTTTTTGGCCCAGTGCGCAAAAAAACCGAAAACCTGAACCCTTGGAACCCTCCCCGCAGAAAGAAAGCAGAAAGAGAGTAGACCTTACTATGGACCGTTTTAGAGCAGACCATCGAGCTAGCGTCGCAAACACAGTCAATTCGTCTCAGTCCGTTGTCCCCCTGATCTCCCCGAACCCCACGTTTTGGCAAAAAAGGCGCAAACGACTGACGCAAACCCAAAAAATTCAAGGCCAAGGCTTAACCGAGTATATTGCGCTGTTAGTCCTGATCGCTTTATTCTCGGTGGGCGCGACAAAGACGCTGGGCAAGCGGATCAGGGCCAAGCTAGTGAAGGCCGCAGAGAAAGTCAATGAAGATATTAAGTTCGAGGAACGCTAGGAGGATTGATTCGTTGGGCAGCGTGCCCGGCAGAAGGGACTTAGCACAAGACCAGTCGTGCTGCGCTTGCACCTTGTCTAGCTCACACGGCGGCCAAGTGCTTTTGGAGGCCGCTTGGGCGATTGCGCTCTTAGCGATGATGCTGTTTTTGATGATTCCTCGCTGGGAGCGGCGCGTGAGGCATTACACGTGCCTGCGAGCGGCCTTTGAAACGGGGCAGCGACGGTTATTTGACGCTCAGGTGCGCGAGCGCTGGGGGGTGAGGATTCATGTGGAGGAAAAAGGGGTCAGGGTTCAGGCCGATTGCCCGCTGCAGCGGGAGGAAGTGTTTTTACCCTGGTTGGAGGAGGCTTCGTGGTGAGCGAAGCGAAGGCTTCAAAAGCCCCAACTAAGACGCTCATGAACCGGGCCAGCACCGCGCCTGCTCCCTACTCCGCGGCCTGCTACTCGGATCAGCGTCGCAGTAGGCGGCAAGAAGCCGAGGATGGCCGCCACGCCCAGCGCGGCGCAGGAATTTATCTAGGGCTTTTAAGCCTGGCGCTCGTCATGGAGGCGATCATCGGGCTGAGCACGTTGGTGGAGGGTTGGCACCAGCAAGTCAAGCGTCAGTTGCAGGTCAACGGCTGCGTCGGGCAAGTGAGCCAGAAGCTGGCCACGACCTTAAATCAGATCCAGTTCACGAATCAACGCATGTGGGAGTTGCGATTCGCCGTGATTGCCATGCAGGCCTGGCCGCCCGGGATCCCGCCCTTGCAAGCCTTGCTGAAGGTGGTGGCGCTGATCCAAGACGGGATCTTGATCAGCTGGAAGGTGCGCCAGGGTCAGTGGTGGGCGCAGCAGGGTTGTGGTTTTTCGCAAGTCACCACCAAGCGCAAGCTGAAACAGCTGGCAAGCTTCCGACCTCTGGTCAGTCTCGAGTTCAGGCGTGACCCGCCGGATTTTTTAGGCATGCAACCGCTGGTCTGGTCGGCAGCCACTGGCATGCCGGAAAAGTTTCAGGTGGTGGCAGCCCACCGCGGTCGGCAAAGTGCGGCCGTGATCACGGAGTCGCCCTGTTTGCCGCGCTCGCAGGGGGTAGAAGCTGGGCAGGCGGAGGCGTCAGTGGGTGAGGGTGGCCATCGCAAGGGTGAGCTCAAGGACTCGGCGGGCGCCGCTGGTGGTGGTGCTGTGGCTGAGAGTGAGGACGAACTCAAGGCCCGCGCAGCCAGGCTCCGTGCGCAAGTGCAAAAGGAGCTAGCCCCTGGCGGCGGTTTTTTTGGGGGGGGTGGCCAAAAGGGAGCCTGGCGGGCGTGTTGGGTCAACCCCGCCAAGGTGCTGTATGGGGAAAATTGAGCGCGTGCGTGCGGGTTGCAAGCAGCGCGCCTGGTTGCGTGGGCAAATTTTTATGGAGATGGTTCAATGGTTCGTGCTGCTCTGCGTCATCTTTGTGATGTGGCTAAAAATTTTCGTCTTCCAACTCAATGGTTTTCGTCGCTTACTCAAAAAAGAAAACGGAGCTCCCTGGGCGACAGCAAGCCCACGGCCCGGTTCGTAGCAGGCACGCTTGCGCTCGCTGCAGCCGTGGTCTTAGGGGTGCTGGCGTACGAGGAGTCGAAGCAATCGGCGCTTGCGCAGTGGCTCTTGGGTCATCCCCCTTCACTTGAGGTCTGGCGCAACACGCTGCAAAGTGAGCGCTGGCAGCACTGCGTCGACGCTAAGACAGTCACCCCCTTGATGCGGAGTTTTCCTACTGCCACCGCTGAGCCAGGCTCGGTGTGGGTGAGTGAGGATTGGAACTGGGTACGGGTGTTTGGGCAAAAAGAGCGGCAGCGAGACGTTGAGGCGCAGGCTTTTTCTGAGCGGGCAGAGCTGTTACAGCTTTTAAAAGATGAGATGTTCTTTTGCTGGAATTGCAAGTCGCCGCCGGTGCGCTGGGAGAGCTTGGGGGTGGGCTGGAAGGGTTTTGAGGCTATGATACAAGGGGTGGCTAACAAAAGGCAGCAGTTTTTTCAAAAACACCCCCCGGCTGCTGCTCTACCCAAAAAACACCTCCTCCTGCGTGATCCCCGGGAACTGCGCTTTTAACACGAGCTGGCAGCAGTCGGGCTTTGATGAGGCCCTAGGTTGCTAGCAGGGGCGTTTTTCCGCGGCGCCTTAGGGTGTTATTGACGGCCTGGATGAGCTCGGTTTGGAAGCGTTTTTTGGAAAAATAAAGGCTGCGGCTGCGACAATCAGCGGCTTGGAAGTCTGCGTACTTGACCTCAAAGGTCTGCACCGCTGCCATCAGCGATTCGGGGGTGGGTTGGGTAAAAAACAAGCCCGTGCTCGGGGTGACCGATTCGGCAACGCCGCCTTGATGGAAGGCAATCACCGGGGTACCTGCGGCTAAGGCCTCGATGGCGGTGATCCCAAAATCCTCGACCCCGGGAAAAACAAAAGCGCGACAGGTGGCATAAAGCTCACTAATGGCCAGTTGCGAGCAGGCTCCCAAAAAGCGCACGCTAGGCCCGGCCAGTTTTTGCAAGCGCGCTTGGTCTTGTCCGGAGCCTACGATGTCTAAGGGGAGCGCCAATTGATTAAAGGCCTGGATGGCAAGATCAATTTTTTTATAAGGAGCAAAGGCGCTGACGATCAGGTAACGAGGCCCAGGCCGTCTTGGCCCCGCAAAGCGCTCGAGTGCGGCAAAAGGATAAATCACCTGGGAGTCGCGCTGGTAGGCTGCTTGAATCTGAGTCTGAATGAAGTGACTATTCGCCAATAATTGATCAATTCGCTCCACTCCGCTCACCTTGCGGTCCCATCGCTGCAAAGGGCCTCGCACAGCCAGCGCAAGCGCGCGCACGAGTCGCGAGGATCGCCCTGGACCAAAGTAATCCTCAAAGCGATCCCAGATATAGCGCATCGGAGCGTGTACGTAGCTCACGTGTACGGCGTGCGGTGCTTTTTTTACCCCTTTGGCCACACAGTGGGAGGAGGAGATGATCAGGTCAAAGGCCGTGAGATCAAACCGCTCGATAAAGTAAGGCATTACCGGGAAGAAATAGCGGTAAAAACGCTGGATGCCTGGAATCCCTTGCAACAGGCTGGTGTGAATTTTTAAAAGACTAAGTGGCGGAGAGAGCTGCGCCTGCCCTGCGGGAAAGTGCAATAGCGTAAAAAGTTCCGCCTCGGGAAACAGCTCAGCAACCGCGTCTAAGACCAATTCGCCCCCACGTTTGCTCACCAGCCAGTCGTGGACTAAGGCGATTTTCATGTCATGCGCGACCGCATGTCCGTCAGGGTTTGCTGCAAACCCTGATCTAAATCGATCTCAGGCGCCCAGCCCAGTAGACTGCGGGCACGGCTAATGTCGGGGCAACGCCGCTTGGGATCGTCCAGTCTCGCTGGTAAGTAGGTGATGGCGGAGTGTGAGCCAGTGAGTTTTAAGACCCGTTGGGCGAACTCCAACACGGTGGTTTCTGTGGGATTCCCCACGTTGACAGGCTCATGGCAAGCGCTTGCAAAAAGC
>JAYTHP010000052.1:0-5658 GCA_043732485.1 Oligoflexia bacterium | reverse complement strand
GACACCGCGGAGAAATTCACGCCTTATCAGTATGCTTTGCATTTAGCCTCGCTGCCATCGAAGGTGAAAGAGCCGCCAAAATCAGCTCAAGCCTCTGCTTAAAGCGTCCTTGCAAGCCATCCCCCCTGCGGCGGCTGCCTTGGGGGGAGCCATCTGACGCTCAATGCCGCTCCATTGCCGACCCTGCCACCTTCACCGCTCTTTCGTGGTCTTCGCTGTTAGCAAGAGACTAAACAAAAAAAGGCAATTGCGAAACAGGGTTATATGGGCAGCTTACTTTTCTCAAGCTGCTCCAGCGGGGGCCAAATAACCGTAAGCCCCTGATGGGGTCGCTCTTTCGAGGGATCTCGAGCTTCTAAACTTTTTTGTTCTTTTTTGGGTCCGAGGGTCAATTTCTGACTCAGCCGTGGGACAGGTGTCACGGGATAGGCGCAAGTGATCGATTCTAGCAGGTTACTCCGCCCTCCTCGCAGCAAAGTGTGTGAAAGCGTGCCCTGCTGAACCGCTATTACCAAGCTAACCGAACTTTTAGGTAACTGGGGGTTTCACTGCCAAGCCGGTTTCTTCCGTCAAAATCCTGACTGGCCTGATAGAGACGACTTAATTCGGGCGTGGTAAGGGTCTCGGAATTCACTAGAGCTAGGGGGTAAAATCTGGTATGCTTACACCAATGCCTGAGTCGCATGTTTCTCCTGAAAAAAACCACCTCGATCCTACTACCCAGCGTTTGATGGATCACCTGGCGCATGAAGCCAACGTTTTCTCGTGTAAGCGGGAGAATGTCAGTCGCATTTTGATTATCGTCTCCAGGCGTGGCATGATTTTAGATGGGGCGGCCTTAGAAAAAACGGTGCACTGGGCCTATCCTGCGGCAAGCGTAGCTTGGGCTGAGTCTTGGAGTAAGCTCGTGCGTCCTGAGCCGGTGGATCTACTGATTGATCTAACTGCCCCTCGTGATTGGGAAGGGTTTTGGGACGCCTGGCGCCTGAGGCGCCTGGCAAGCTGGATCATCGGTCGCAAGGCAGGGTGGTTGCGCAGCTGGCTTTACGACCGCGTCTTTGATGAGCGCGCCGAGCCTGGGTTGCCAGCAGAGTCCTTGGAGCGTGAGCGCTTTGTGCAAAAAAAGTTATTTTCTTGGGTAGGAATACCCTTCTTTCACGCCGCACCGCCGCTCCCGGACTTGGGAAAAGCGCTTGAGCTTTCAAAACAGTAATTTTCCCAGAAACCTTGACCTTCGCATAATACGCCCTTAGCCTCAACCTTTCTTCCAAAGACTCACCCAACCAAAAAGGGGACTCAGCTTGATTTCACGAATCGGACCTGCCTTAGGATCGGTGCTCGTTGCCTTGGTGCGCTTCTTAAGCTCCTTGAAACTCGCCGTGCTGGTGATTTTATCGCTAATCGTGGCGCTTGCGGTAGCCACTTTTATTGAGTCAGCGCAAGACACACCTTCGGCAAAGTACTGGATTTATCAGGCTTTTTGGTTTCAAGGGCTGTTGTTTGCGCTGGGGGTCAATATTTTTTGCGTGGCCATGAGCCGCTATCCCTGGAAAAAGCGGCACTTTTCTTTTCTGGTGGCTCATCTCGGGATTTTGACCTTGCTGGTGGGATCGTGGATGACCGATCGCTTTGGGATTGATGGTAATCTTAGGCTGGTGGAAGGAGAAGCAAGCAATGTCTTGGAGCTCGACACTCATTATTTGTCAATTCACGAGCACAATGAGCTTACCACCCTCAGGGTGCCATGGATTCCCCCGCAGGTTACCTTCCAGCCGATGGTTTTTCGCAAGAAGCCAAGCCAACAATTTTCCTTACAAGCGCTGACAATTGACCAGTACTTGTCGCATGCCGATGCCAAAATCTCCTTTGTGGCCGTGCCGCAGCTAGAATCTGAGCCAAAGCCGCCGGTGCTGCAGCCTGCCGTGCAGTTTCGTTTGGCAGGCGGTCCGATGCGGATGCAGCAGGATTTTTGGTTGTGGGCGGGGTCGCCCGACTGGCGGCAGATTCAAGCCGGTCCGGCAGTTTTTAAGATCGTGGCAGGGAGGCCGGGTGGGGTGGCGGCTGGAGCGGGCCCGGAAGACGACGCGAGCCTACTTGAGCAAGCGTTAGTGAAGGCTCAAGGCAAAGCCAACGCTTTAGAGACCACGGGGACTGCGGGGACCACGGGCAAGAGTCTAGCGCCGCCTCAGCAGCAGCCGACCGGCACCTATTTTGTCACGTCAAGCGGGCTTGAGTTTCAGGCGCAATCGAGTGCCGGAAAACGCTTTCAAGCCAGCACGACGCGTCCGCTTGATCCTGATCATCCCTTGGTGCTCAAGCCTGGTTGGAAGGGGGATGTCAGCGTCAAGGTGCTGCAGTGGATCCCGCATGCGACGCTGGTTGCCGACTACACCCCTGCCAAAGTCCAATGGGGGGCTGCGGCGCCGGAATCAGCCTTGCATGTCAGCGGGAAAGCCAGCGGCCAGCCGTTTAGTCTCTGGCTTGGTTTAGGCGACCGCGTGGCGCTGAACACCGGGCGCGACTCGGTGGAAATTGGTTACTTGTCTCGGAGACTGATTCTGCCGTTTCGTTTGCGGCTTGATCACTTTCAGTTGAACTATGATCCGGGCACACAAGCTCCGGCGAGCTATTCGTCTGAGGTCGCAGCCTTGTTGCCGGATCAAGAGGGTGAGCTGAAGGCGCTCATTCAGATGAATGAGCCTTTCAATCAGGGGGGGTTTACCTTTTATCAGGCCAGTTACGAAAACGGCGTGCCGAGACCGGTGACCTCGATTCTGGCCGTGAATTACGATCCCGGGCGAGAGCTGAAATATATCGGATCCCTGCTCATTGTGTTAGGCTTTATCAGTCTGTTTGTCACGCGCTACTGGGCACAAAAGGTTACGCTTGCGACAGTAGCACCGAAGCGGGCAACAGCGTGAGGCAGCGGTTAAGGCTAGAGCTCAGACTACAGTAGGGGCTATAAGCACAGCCTATAGAGGCTATAATAGAGGCTATAATAGAGGCTATAAAGGAGCAAAAATGAAGCAAGCATTAGGTTTAGTTCACTCCCAGCAAGCGCAAAGCCGTGCGCCGCAAAAAACTCCTCCTTCGGCAGAAAAGTGTTTGACGCTTGTGCGTAGAGGCAGGCTTGGGTTGCTGATGGCGCTCGTGCTGCTGGGGGGCGGAGCGGGGTATCACGTTTTTGCCGAAACGCCCGCTCGTGCTTCTACCGCCACGTTTGGCACCCCTTCTTCGCTTGCACCCAAGCGCTGGTCTTTTTTTGATTTTGGCTTAACTCCTACGCAAAGCGGTGGGCGGGTCAAGCCGCTGGATTCGTTTGCCAGGGAAACTGTGCTGTTTGTCACCGGATCGCGCAGTTTTAAGGGCTGGCAGTCTTTGGACTTGCTGCTGTCTTGGATTGCGGAGCCTGAGTTGTGGGAACAAGAGCCGTTTGTCTTGGTCAATCGCCAAGACGTGAGACTGGCGTTGGGGTTACCTGAGCAGCGCTCGCTATTTACCCCCGCCGAGTTGATGGGGCATCCAAGGTTACTGCAGGAAATTGAGGCGTTACAAAGCCAAGGGGGAGATTTAGCACCCCCACCGCCTGGGGCTGTGACCAAGAAGGACCCAAAAGAGGCAGAATTTAAAGCGGTGTATGAGCGCTTGCTGGTCTATCAGGGGGTGGTAAGTGGGCAGGGTTGGCTCTTAGTCCCGCGGCCCACGCCTGCGGCCTGGTTGAGTTTGGCTGAAGCCACGGCGCTTGATCCGGTGCGGGCGCATGGGCAACAACAGGAAGCGCTTCAGCCCGATCATCATGCGAATGAGCAGGATCGTGGGGAGGCAAACGAAGACGGCAGCCATGACACTGCCCCGAAAGACACGCTGCGACAGGAGAGTCTGCGTACGCCGTTACCGCCTGCCGCGCGTGGGCAGGACCCGGAAGCGGTGGAAGCTGCGCACCGTGGTTTGCATCTGCCAAGCGGTGACGATCCTAGTGCGGCAATCATTGCGTTGCAGTTTCAAGGGGTACTCAGGGCTTACTTAAGTGGCCTAGAAGGGTCGTTTCAAAGCCAAGTGGGATTGCTGCGAGAAGCGGTGGAAGGAGCGATGGAAGGCGGCAGCAGCGTGAAGGGGCAAAGCGGGCAAGTTCAAGACACTTTGCGTTATCGCTTGCTTGCTGAAAGTAATTACAATCGCTGGCATCTCTTTCAGTGGGCCTGGATTTTTTACTTTACGGCGGGCTTGCTCTTTACGCTCGCGCTGACTCTCGCGCTCCCTGCGCGCTTGTTACTAGGCATTGCTCAGGGCACGATGGGTGCAGCCTTTATTAGTCACGGGCTTGGGATGGCCTTGCGGTGTTTTATTGCAGGTCGTCCGCCAGTCACCAACATGTACGAATCGGTGATCTGGGTGAGCTTTGGGACGGTGGTGTTTGCTTTTGCCTTGAGCTGGTTGCAAAAAAGCCCTGCGGTGTTAGCGGTGGCGTGCTTTTTAGCGACCTTAGGCCTGATCGCAGGCGACGCGGCGCCTGCGATTTTAGATCCTTCGATTCAGCCGCTGATGCCGGTGTTGCGCAGCAACTATTGGTTGCTGATCCATGTGCTGACGATCACTTCAGGCTACGCGGCTTTTGCGCTCTCGATGGGTTTGGCAAATCTCAACGTCTATCACTTTTGTCGGAAGGCTCCCAGTTCCCAGACCAATCGTTTGAATCAACAAATCTACCGCGCCACCCAAATCGGGGTACTGCTGATTGCCGCAGGGACCATTTTAGGGGGTGTCTGGGCAGATGCATCTTGGGGGCGTTTTTGGGGCTGGGATCCTAAGGAAGTCTGGGCGTTGATCACCCTGTTGTGTTACGCGGTGATCTTGCATGGGAGGTTCACGAGCTGGATTGGCAATTTTGGTTTTGCCGCTTGGTCGATTGTGGCCTTCTTGTCCGTGATTATGGCTTGGTACGGGGTCAATTTCATCCTAGGGGCAGGGCTGCATTCTTACGGTTTTGCAACCGGGGGATCGACAGCCTTAGCCTTTTTTCTACTCCTGCAGCTGAGTTATGTGGCAGGCGCTAGTCTGCTGTATTGGCGGCAGCAAAAAACCGCGAACTCATAGAAGCAGCGCAAAAGACAGGTTTTCGAGTGTTTGTCACTCAGGATGAAGATAAGCAGTAGTTGGCTGGAAAATAGCTCGCCCGTTTTTCAGGTCTAGCTTTCGTTTGGTTGCGTCTTCTACAGGCTCACTGGACAGTGTATCGCGAGCGTTTTACTTTAGCCTGGAGTCAGACTCCAATCGATCCTGTTTCAGGTACTCTGATCAAATGGCCGAAGGAGAGCAGGTAGTCCCCTGTGTTAGGATAGTCGTCTTATTGCGGTCATCGCCGAGGAATGGATCTTTTTGCAGCTCGTTGGGGATGAAAGCTTTAAGAGTAGACCCCCGTAAGAAAGCTTTGGGGTCCTAAGAGCCCGTTTCGCAAACCCCGAATATCATAGTTTAGCTAAAATGACACAAGCGCAGGCTAAAAATGTCATTGCCCGATAGACTTCGGGGCGGTGAATCCGTCGCGTTCGAATCCCGCGATATTGATTGAGCCATGAATGGGTACGTTCAACAACCCACCGCTTGGCATTATAGCGTCGAATGGGTTTAACTTGAGCCCCGCGCTTGATAATATGAGAA
>JAYTHP010000051.1:0-5682 GCA_043732485.1 Oligoflexia bacterium | reverse complement strand
GCACTAAGCGATTAAACTTGCTTAAGACGTTGCCAATCGGTTGCATGCGCGTCTTCATCATGCTGTCTTGAATTTCACCCGTCACCATGCTGAGTCGCTTACTCAAGCGACCAAATTCCTGGTTGTCAAATTGCCCAACAAATTGCAAGACTTGGTTCCTCACCAGCACCATCTCACCCACGAGCGTCATGAGATGATCCAACAGCCCGACTGACACCCGCACCGAAGCACTTTCGACTTCATGGACAGCTCCAGCCGTAGGAGAGTTCAGGGCTGAGACCGCCGCCTCTGGCACGAGGGCTGGAGGAGGAGGAAGCGGAGAGGAAGGAGGCGAAAGAGCAAGAGAGGGAACAGGCAAAGCATTCACATTTTTCATAGGTTCACTCACGGTTGGTGGGACCAAAGCGGCCTGCGCTGGCGTATCAGCGATCGGCAAGAAGGACGGAGCCTGCGCGACTGAGAGCGGAGCGGTGGTCGGTGCACTTGGACCTTGGACCATGCGACTTGCCAGCGCCTGCCAATGAGCAAGGTCTTCAGGATTTAGGCTGACGTGGGCTGCCAAGCAATGCAACTCCGCTTCAATGAGTTTCAACGCTTGATACATGCTATCCATCAACTCACTGCTTAACTCCTGCTGACCTTCTCGCACCGGTTCCAGGCAGGATTCCACCAAGTGGGCCATCTCTCCGAGGTGCGTGAAATTTAACAAAAAAGCGCCCCCTTTTAAGGAATGAAAGTCGCGGTAGAGGGCGTCTAAGGAACTTTTAGCCGCTAGTTTATCAAGCGGGATGACGCCTGCAAGCGGAAGGGGAGAGTTTGGCTTCAGGCTTGCTGCGGTGTATTCATCTAATTGCTTCAAATGCCTGGCAATTCGCTCCACCATTTCCACGGCTTCGCTAAAGAATTCTTGCGCCACGGCATCCATCCCGGGAAGATCAGCCACAATCGTTACTGGTCCAGCCACCGCAAGCGGCAAAGGAACCTCTACGGCAGACTGAGCAGCACTAGGTTCAGCAGCAGGATAGCTTGACGTGGTGCTAGGCGGGATCGCTCCCGTTGCCCCTTCAGCAAGTAAGACGCGCGCTCGGTCCAGGCCTTCCAAGAAATAAGTCATCATCCCCTGCGGCACAAAGGAGTCCTTAGAGAACTTCATGAGCGCGGTCTCAATTTCATGCATGTGCAACTGCAGCGCAATGAGATCCAGCATCCCGGCCGCACCTTTTAAATTGTGGAAGCAGCGAAAAATGGTATCAAATTTCGCTTTAGCGGCAGCCGTGCCTAAACTTACCTGCGTGCCCTCAGCACCAAACCAAAGCAGGCTGGCTTCAGCCTGATCTAGCATTTCTAAGGACTCGACACGAAATTCGGCGATTTCTTCATTGAGATGTTCCACGCCAAACCTTGTCGTTTCATTAGTTCAAAAACTTGAGGATTGATTCAACCAGCTAGGCTTCAAGTTTTTGGCAAGGCTGCCGATAACCCACCTATGGAATTCGCAGCGCAAGCAGCATCATCATCATCATCAGCTGGTTTGTTCCTGGTCGTGGAAGATGAACAAGAGCTCAGGCGGGATCTTTGTGAAGAACTCCAGCAGCGAGACTTTCAGACGCTGGAAGCCCGTGATGACCAAGAGGGGCTAGAAATGGACCTCCAGCATCGCCCGGACACCAACCTTTTTGATATTAAAATGCCCAAAAAAACCGGCTTAGAGGCGATTGCGGAGCTCAGAGCGCCCCATGTGCAGACCCCTTGCATTATCTGGTCTGCTTTTGGCGATAACGAGGCCATGCGCCTCGGGGTGACAGATTTCCTCGATAAGCCGTATCATTTTGAGCGCTTATTTCAGGCGGTCGAGCAGTCGGTCCAATTAGGTCAAGAAATCAAGGCCTTTGAGCAGGAACTGGACCAGCCTTTTTTGCAAGTGGGAACACCCCCACAGAGGCAAGCAGCCCTCCAGCGCTCACGCCTCGCCCACATGATTCTCAACCGCAAATCGAGTAACAAGTAAGCCGCTTGAACTCCCCCTCGCCCGCACCGACTACCCAAGCGCTGGTGCTCATGACTCTAGGCCTAGCCATCCAGCCGCTGCTTGCCACTGGGCCCTCTGAGCGCCAGGCTGTTGTGACACTGGCGCCTTGGAGTACTGTGGGGAGTGCTTTGGCTTTTGCCTTAGAACGCGCGCCGCTCACCTTAAACCTCAATCAGCTCACGCTCGAACCTCAGCCGGGGTGGCTCAAAAAAGAGCGCGTCGAGAAGATCATCGATTCCGTGCAACACATTCTGGAGTGGGATATCAGAAAAATCGCAGTTCATTGGCTCACCGAGCAAAAGCACTTTGATACCTTGCATGGCTTAGGGGCAGGGGTGATTGCCTTTACCCGCTACCAACCGACGCTTGAAGTCTTCTTGGGTCCGCAAGTCATCGATCGTAACTTTGATGGGATTTTAGCCCACGAATTGGGCCACGTCATTTTATATCAAAAGTACAGGCCCGCCATTCCCTTGTGGCTGGAAGAAGGCCTGGCCAATTATGCCGCGCGCACCCTGAACGTCGATTATCCCTGGCTAGCGCAGCAACCCCCGCTGCCGGTGCTGACCCTGGTGCATCCTTTTGCCGGGCAAGACTTGCAACGCGCCACCTTACCCGACAGCGTGCGCGCCAAATACATGACCTCCACGGCCCTCATCGAAATGATCGAGGGCCATTGCCCAGTCACTGAACTCATGCAACTGTCTGTCGGCAGTCAACTCGAGCGCTATTTACCGACTTTTTGCCAGATCCAGGATCTTGACCTCGAACTGCAGGCCTGGATTAAGCTAAAAGCGCAAAGCACCCATTACGCCGCACCGCGCCCGCCTAAAAAACAATAACTTGAAGGCAGGGGGGGAGTAGGTGGAGAAGGCGATCCTGCCTCGCGCTCCTGCAGCCTCTTCCCGCTTCGCCGACTGGTTCAAACGCTTAGGACTCGCGGTCAAGCTCCAATTTCGATTCCATACCCTTCATCGCGGGACTTTGCTCGCCCGCTTTGCCCGGGTTATCACCGAACATCAAATTGCGCTCAAAGTCTTGCGAGGAGGAAGAAGCGCCTTTGGCGTCTTCCAACGTGATTAAATTGGCCCGGTACATCTCAACTAAGTGCTGATCAAAGGTCTGCCCACCACTGACTTCTTTTGATTGCGCAATATAATCAATCATCTGAGAGGTGAGTTCTGGTTTAGCAATACACTCCTGAATACCGACGTTACTGATCATAATTTCCTGCGCAGCCAACATTCCTTTGCCATCAGCACGCCGCACTAGGCGCTGGGACACGGTTGCAGCCAAGTTATCAGCTAAACGCAACCGCACCATGGGTTGCTGCGCGGGCGGAAACACCGAAATCAATCGCGCAATGGTCTTGACCGCGTCAGTCGTATGCACCGTAGAAAAGACCGCGTGTCCAGTTTCAGCGGCTTTTAGAGCAATATCAATGGTTTCCGGGTCTCGCATCTCCCCCACCAAAATGACGTCGGGATCTTGCCTGAGTGCCGCACGCAGCGCCGCTGAGAAGCTATCAGTGTCTTTCCCCACCTCGCGTTGCGTCACGCGCGCTCGCAACACCGGGTGCACGTACTCAATGGGATCTTCAATCGTCAGGATATGACAGGCCACTTGCGAGTTAATCACGTTCATCATCGCAGCCAAAGTCGAGCTTTTCCCTGACCCAGTGGCGCCTGTCACCAGCACCAGCCCGCGGTGGGTCATCGCAATCGTGCTTAAAACGGCAGGCAAGCTCAGCTTCTCAAGGGTCGGCACCTCGTTGGGGATGACGCGCAAGACCACCCCAAACTTGCCGCGGGTTTTAAAGATGTTGAATCGGAACCGGCAAAGCCCTTTCACTTCAAACGACCCATCCAGATCGCGCATCTCTTTGCTGCTAAAAAAAGACTCAGGCTCCCTGGTCATCAGACTCATGAGTTGCAGCAAATCGCCTTCCGTGAGCGGCGGGGCGTTCAGCGGTAACAGCTTTCCCCGCACGCGCAAGCAAGGCACGCCATCGGTGACGAAATGCAAGTCGCTGGCTTTGTTCTTTAAAGCACTCTTTAAAATAAGGTGAAATTGACTGAGATCCATAATTTTTTTGTTACCGCTGGCAGGGCAAGATCTACCCATCCATCCCCTCCTCCTCCTGCCTTCCAAGGAGCGGGGAAGCAAGAGCGGATTTAAAGCTTGCGTCAACTTCCGTCAGGCGTCAGCGTCCCTCCCACCTACCCCTGCGTCAAGAAACCAACCCCACCCCGGGGCACCGGACGGCAAACGTCTAAACTCACGCTCCCACACAGTCAGTTTCGGCATCTTAGCCCCCCAGAATGAATCTTTTCTCACAAAACGGTTGCGCAAGACTTGCGCAAACCCCAGGCCACCCCTCCCGGCTGCGAGGCCTTTGCGCTAGAAGCCACAGCAGCCGTTATGCTACGACCCGGTCGCGTGACAGGCCAATGAACGAGCCCCACCGCCGCAACGCTTTCAGCAAGCAATCGTGCGAGGAGACGGGAGACCAAGCGATAGAGAGAGTAGGGGAGTGTAACCGGGGGCAAAAACCCATCGAGACAGGCACAGGCAGACTCCCCCCTTTACTTGCTCCTTCAGAGTGCAAAAATCTCAAGAAAGTGCTCAGAGGGCCCAATCTCCCGCCAAGCGGGGCGGGGTTGGGAGGGGGGGGGAGAGGGTTGTGAGCTGCCTAGCAGTTTGAGTTCGGGGCAGAAGCACTGGGAACAAACCAGTTGTTCGGCACGAACTGCCAAGGGGCAACAGGAGCCGGGACCACTAGGTCGCCTGAGGGAAAGATACCCGGATCCGTGCAAGGGGCAAGGCCATTACCTGGCGCGGGCCTAACCAACAAGACCAGGCCTAACTCCTCGGGGGGCGCTTGCATCCAGTCCATTTCAAAAGGACTAGGCTGGGAATCGGACAGCGTCACAAACGGGGAAGAATTGGCAGCCACGTTCACAGGAGAGCAGCTCCAGCTAAAGCCGTGAATACCATCATTGTTGAGATAGACCGGTGGAGTGGCAGTTGCGCTAGGCAGGATTGCAGGCAGGGGGTTGATATAAAAGATTGATCCGTCATCAGAGCCGAGGGCGAATTGAAACTGCTGAGTTCCCGAGCCGGCTGGCAATTTCAATTGCGCCTTCATTTTAATCACAAAAAACTGATTAATCGCGCCCCCACCATTCAGTCCATTAGGATAATTGACCGGCGGAGTTCCCAACAAAGAATTAGAAAGATTAAACGAAGCACTGATCTGATCCGGGATATTGAGGTTCGAAAAATAGAAGCTGGCTGGATAAAGGACGGCCAGTTGCATCAGGCTTGCAATATCAGAAACTAAGGGGATCTGCGGCAAATTTTGCAAATAATACATCTGACCGTAAATGACGCTCGTCCCACTGCCCTTTCCGGCTCCACCAAAGGGATTGCACACCGTAGGTGGCGTAGGAGTGGGTGGTGGCGTAGGAGTGGGTGGTGGCGCAGGAGTGGGTGGCGGCGTAGGAGTGGGTGGCGGTGGTGACGGCAAGGGCGTATAAGTGGGAGCGGATGGCGGAGTGGGAACCGCGCTAAAATGAGAGGAATTACAACCCATGAGGGTCGTGGCGGCCAGCGAAATAATCAACACCCCGGTGCGTCTTACACTGAACCCT
>JAYTHP010000050.1:0-1638 GCA_043732485.1 Oligoflexia bacterium | reverse complement strand
CCAAGCAAAGGAGAGGGGCGCTCCCGCTAACAGCGACACACCCCAGCTTGAGATGTTAGGTCCACTTGCAAGCAAAGCTTGGGCTTGCTCCTCTTAAGCGCGCGCCTTAACTCTAGCACAGGCAAAAGGTATTTTTTATTGCCCAAGCCCCCGCCTGAATCTCCTTAAGCCTCAAGTTAAGTCTCTCGCCTGCTGGAGCTCCTTGTTTTGCTTAGTGATTTCCTTGGTGACGCTCCCTCCACTCATAGATTCCGAAAATCACGAGGCGCCAAGCGCTGTTTTCGGCCAACTTTACGAAAAAAAGACACCAAACCCTCAACCAAACCCTCATCAACCCCCAAAGCACAAGCCCGGCCTCCCGTCATTGTCCCACGTTCTCTTTCTCTTTGGTGGCTGACCGCACCCTCGACTGCAGCCTTGCCTCACCACCCCCCCCTTGCACTTTCTGAAGATTCCTGTCAAACTTAAGAAAAGTTCCTGGAACTGGTCTCCCTGCCCCTGAATCGAAAGCCTCCCGCTGGTCCATCCTCGACTTGTTCACCCTACTCTCATAGGAGCAACACACACACCTTGCGCATGACCAACCCTCAGCCCCCGCAAAGACTCAAACGACCTACCACTCAGACACGACTACTCGCTGATCAGCAAGCGTCGCACGCCATCTCCCTCCCGCACCTCTTCCTCCCAAGCTTGTGGGGATTTTCCAGGCAACCGAGGCAGCGGTTATTTTTCGCTACCCAACTCCTGAACTTTGCCCTAAGCTGGTGCATTATGACTCACCCCACTCCCTCGTCTGCATCAGCACCCACTTCCACCCCCTTGGCGTCTTCGTCGTCGCAGTCTCCGCCTACTCGCTTAACGACGCTCAGTCATGCCGAGCGTGCCAAGGAATTCTTCACCAAGCTGGACCTCAATCACATGAACCTGGTTGCGGAGTTCTATGACGCGCAAGTCGTTTTCCAAGACCCCATTCACCAGGTGCACGGAGTCGAGAAGATGCGCGACTATTACGCCCACCTCTACAAAAGCGCTCAAGCGATTCGCTTTGAGTACCAGCAAGCACTGGAAAGTGAACAGACGGTGACGCTGGTCTGGAAAATGTTTCTCACCACCGCAAGCCTCAATTCCGGCCGCGAGTTTGCAGTCGAAGGCGTCTCTGTAATTACCTTTGGCGGCAGTGAAGGAAAGGCAATTCGGCACCGCGATTACTTTGATTTAGGCGCCTTCATCTACGAGCAAGTGCCCGTACTAGGAAGCCTGATTCGGTACATTAAAGGGAAACTAGGCAATTGAATTTAACCCGCACCACTGACAAAAACCTGACACAAGCACACTCCCCGCTCTTACTCCTGCTCCCCCTGGTGCTTTTTTGCCCGGTCGTGCTTTGTGCTGGGGTGACGCACTTTGGCGATGCCCGCAACTTGCAAGCGCTGGTTTGTGCGGAGGGGCGAGATTTAACAACGACAGAGCTGATTTTAAGTAAAAGAATTGCAGGCACCCGCGAGCAAGTCGGGCTCAGTCGCCAGCAAATCAGCTGTCTCAGCCCCCACCCTCTCCTCACAAGTGCAATCGGACGCCCACGGCAAATCTTACTTCACGCTTTGCGTCACCTTGTCACAAAAAGACAGCGCCACCGCT
>JAYTHP010000049.1:0-1647 GCA_043732485.1 Oligoflexia bacterium | reverse complement strand
GCCCGTGGGAGCCTTTAAGGTCCAAGAGGCGATTGATTTTCCAAGCGGCAGGTGTTGAGAGATCAAAAAAGGGCTCCATCTGCGCCGTTTCTTTCAAGTCAATCAGCTTGAGCTGCAGGCCCGAGACTGCAAAAAACCCCCGCGAGCCGTTTTCGGCAATGCGGATGATTTGCCGCAATTCCCAAGTCTTCAGCTTCAAGACCACAATTTCATTGTCAAAAGGATAGGTGCGAAACAAATCGCCAAAGCGAATCTCCCCTTGCGGCAAAGCATCGCGGATGCCGCCGGAATTGATTAAGCCAAAGTCACTTTTGGCCGTAGCCCGGATGGCGTCGGCAATCAGATTACTGAGCGGTGACTCCCTGGTTAAAAAGTGGGGAATGGCGCGCACCGCATTGCCAATGGTCTCATTTTTCTGAGCCTGAGCTTTTTTCAAGATGGGAGCCAGTAACTCCGCCGTGGCGGGGTCTTTGAAAATAGGGCGATGATGAAACTGGTGACTCACCCAATTGCCACGACCCCCCACCGCAGGTAGCTTGCGCTTGGGGTTGCAGTCTTGTTGGCCCGAAAACACGTGTTCACACACCGGGATAGGACCCTCAATGCGGGTTTTTTCCGTGATAATCTGGTGCAAGTCCCAGTCATAGTTGAGATAAATCAAATTAAGGTATTTGCCAAAATCCGCGCCTTGGATCACCGGCACGCCTGCAATCCAGTGGTGCACCAAAGTATGGGAGTGTCCAGAAATCACCGCATCGAGCGTCCCACGCGGCAGGGCTTCAAGCAACTGCACCACTTCGTCGCCTGGATCACAAGCGCCTTGCAGGTCACTCATTTTGCGCAAGACCGGACGATCGAAGGTCGCGTCTGGCAAGCAATGTAAGCCACTGTGGGCGGTGAGCAACACCACCTGGGCGCCTAAGGCCCGCAACTGTTGCGCTTCGGTGAGCGCCGAGGCCGCCAGGTCCGTGAACTGGAGCTTGGCCACCGCACTGGCGCGAGTGGTGACTTTGGTCTCAAGCGTTGCAAGCCCAATCACCCCTACTTTTAAGGCGCCGGCCTGGAAGAGGAGATGATCTTTCTTCAAACTCAAAAACCGATCGGCAAGCTTTGCGGCCTTGTCGTCGGCGTCTTGAGGAGCAGCGAGGAGGGTTTTTGCCGAGTCTGCAACCGTGACGGCAGGTGGCTGAGGCGGCGTTGCACTTGACAACGACAGCAACGGCTGGGTGGCCTCGCGCTCGATATTGGCCCCTAAGTAAGGGTAATGGGCCTCTTGCAAGCGACTGGCCAGCGGGTTCAGACCGAAATCAAATTCGTGATTGCCCACCGCTGCCGCCTGCACGCCGTTAAAATTGAGGAATTGCACCATCGCCTTGCCCAGATTCAAATTGCTCTCTAAAGAGCCTTGAAACTGATCCCCGGCATCTAACCAAATGAAATTATCACCAAATTCTTCTCTTAAAATTTTCACATAACGCGCCAGCACCGCAGCCCCACCCCAGGTGATGGGCGGGTGGTTTTTGGGTAAAAGCGCTTCCTCAGCCGCAGGTAATTTCATCTCCAACGGCTCGAGCGTGCCATGCAGATCATTGGTTCCTAAAATCACCAGCGTCTGGAGGTGAGCTTCTTTGGTTATCGGAGGAGCAG
>JAYTHP010000048.1:0-5764 GCA_043732485.1 Oligoflexia bacterium | reverse complement strand
TTCAGACGTTAGAGCTTGCGCCTTGCAAACCGCAATCCACGGCGAGCCACCTCCCAGCTCTCTTGTTCTTCTGCTGCTCAAAACGGTTGTTTGACAGGGAGAAGGTGAGCGGGGCCGGCTGTGAGAGCCTCGTGTCTATTTTTTTAAATGTTTAACAGGCCCAGTGCTTGAAGGAAAGGGATTCTTTTGGCAGTCCCTAAAAAGCGGAAACCTGAAACAAAACAGAGGAAAAGCAAAAAAAGGGGGGGGCAGCGGCAGGAGAGAAAGAGCGATCCTTTCTCCCGAAAAACTCACCGGAAAAAACTCTCACCAGAAAAAGCTAAAAAAAGCTAAAAAACCGTTGTAAGCCGCACATCAAGAGCAAGGTAACGCCACCGGCTAAAAGATCATCCGCAAGCACGCCAAACCCAGCCTTGAAGCCGACTTGGGTTTTCGACCAGCCATCGAGCTGGCGAATGGGAGGGGGTTTGACAATATCCAAGAAGCGGAAGACCAGAAAAGCCAACAGCCACCCCTCAGGCGCGGTTCCTAAACTGGCGGCTGCCACCCCAAACCCCAGCCATTCGTCAAGCACGATGCAAGAAGCATCAGGCGTCGCCAAGAGTTCGGTGACGCGCTTGGCTGCCCAAGAGCCAAAAGCCAGGACGAGCAGCAAAAACAGCCAAAACATCGGCTGCTCGCCTAACGCTTGGTGCTCAAGACTGAAACGCAGGCGATAAAAACACAAGACCGCAACGCCGGTCCCCAGAGTTCCTGGAGCCCACGGCGAAAAACCGACTCCCAACACCGTGGCACTGGCCACCGCTAGTTGATCCAGCCTGGAAAGCCCGCGCCAGCGCAAAAGCTGGCGATGATAAGACGGAGACGGCGGAACAGAAGAAGGGGGAGAAGAAAAAAAAGAAGCATCGTTCGTCGGCATTGCCCGTCAAAATTAACATGGATCAACGCCAAAAAGCATTTTTTTACGCCAAAACGGCTGCAAAAAAGCATTTGCTCGCATTTGGAGATTGCTGCCACAATCGTCCTTCAGCTAAGGTAAGTCCATTATGCACAAATCAATGCGCGAGCAACTGCAATCAAAATATGATTTTAGCAGTGAGGGACTAGATATTATTATTAAGGGTCAATCCTCCCTTGACTCCCGTGCAGCCTTTCGTGCCACTTCGCTTGCGGAAGCCGATTTATTGCTCGCAAGCTACGGTTATCATTCTGAAAACCCTATTGAAATTGCAGAGATTTTGGGAGTTTTTCATGAGTCAGTTAATTTTATTCGCAAGTATTTTCTCCAGCCCGATAATCCCCAAGGCTTGAGGCTTGAAGTCCCGCGTAAAATCTTAGAACTCAAGGACGTCCGGTTACTTTGCTTGATGGCCAGTCAATCCCTGTCCGCGCAAGGCGCTGAGTCGTCAGGACCGGCCGAAGAGGTACTCAGGAATTGGGCTTGCAGCATTCTCAAGGTCATGCATACCTTGACTCATATCGATAAGGACTTGCGATCCTCTTATTTTAGTGACATTCAAAAACAGATCTTTGATCGCTTCTATAAGCTGATCCAGCGCAACGACCAAGGTCAGCTGTTTTTAAGCGATCGTGCTTCTAGCCTCACGGCTCTCACTTCATCCGCCGGGGGGGGTCGCGAGGATTACTTTCATCAGATTCCGCTGGTGGCTTTTGAAACCAAGCCGAAGAAGCATCGAGACTCCATTATTTTAAAATTACTGCACAAGCCTGAAAACGTGGCTGAGGACATTTTTGACCGGGTCGGGATCCGATTTGTCACCCCCACGCCGCTCGACTCACTGCGCGTGATTAAGTATTTGCAGGAAAAAATGGTGCTGATCCCTCCACACATCAAACCGAGCCGCTCGCGAAACACCTTAATTGACTTAGATCACTTGCGGCAGCAAATCGCAGGCTACTTTCACGACAGCTCGTCCGTCGGTGACCACGACGAGCAGGGGAGGGTGATGCCTCAGTCCCCCGCACTGCTCCACCTGGAGAGTCGTTTTTTGCAACAGCTGCGACCGCAAACCCCACAAACGCCGCCTGGGAATGAAAATCGCCACTCTAGCCAGTCGTATCGCGCCATTCAGTTCACCTGCCGGCAACTGATTAAGCTGGAAAACTCGCTTTACAGCGATTTACGGGAACTCAAAAGTCAGGCCAAGGAAAGTGCGGTGCCTAGCGCCTTGAGCAAAACGATTGATCGCATTGATTTACGCTACGTCCAAAGAGAGATTCGCTTCTTTTATCCGTTTGAAATTCAGCTGGTCGATAGCCAGAGCGCTGAAGCCAATGAAAAAGGCGAAAGTGCCCATTCGTCTTACAAAAAAGCACAAATTCAGACCGCCTTAAACCGCATCATGCGTCCTTTTGTGTCATGAAACTGGAGCGCGACCTTGCCCTAATTGGCAACGGAGTGGCGCCGCTGATTGCGGCAAGCTACTTACAGGCTCAAGGCAAATCGGTCGTCCTCTTAAATCCCGATTGGGACTTTTTTTTAGAAAACTCCGAACTGCCACTCGATCCCCATCTGCTGCAATTTCCCTGCCCCTCCCGCAAACTGCTGCAGCAATCGCCTGAGCAAATGCTGAAAAAACTCAGACCTTACGTCCCAGGCGTGCTGGAGTATTGGGACACCCCTGAGCCAGGACGCAGATTGCCCACCCGCCTTAAGGCAGCAAGCTCGCCTCCGACTGCGGCGTTCTCAGCCGGGGGGAGCGGGACGACGAGTGCGGGCGGAGGCTTTTATGATCCCTCAGCCCCGCACGTCAGACGGCGTAGCAAAATTTGGCTCACCCATGGGCAGCAACAGGGGGGGCGAGGCTGGGATCAGGCGGAGCTGGAAGATTTTTACCTCAAGGCGCTTGAGGCTCACCTCAAACCCACGCTTTTGACGGCTCGCGCGGCCAGGCAAAATTTTCCAGGCTTTTTTCAGCGTTTTTTCCAAGACCAGGCGGGAGAGGGTGAGGAGGGCTGTGCCTTAGTCTTGTCAAAATTTTGCGACATCGACCTGGTGCGCTTTCGCTATCGCTTGCTGGAATTCCAACGCGAAAAACTCACGGCTGCAGGGCTGTTTTGTGCGGCGCAAGAGATTCAGCCCTGCCGGGAGGGTCTACAGTTTTCCCACAACGGCGCCACCCAGATAGCCCACCTCAAAGAGGGCAGCATGATTTTTTGGACCCCGCACCTCAGTCCCCTACTCTGCAAACTGACGCACACGCTGAAGCCCAGCACGCCGTGTGCTAAAAAAGCCGCCCCCCCTGCCCCGCAACCGCTCGGTGTGCGAGTCTGGGAGCAGTGGCTTTTTCGCGTGCCTGCGCCTTTGGATCCAAGCCTCGTGATCACCTACCCGTCGCTGGCGCTTTGGAGTCACTTGGAGGGCAAACCCGAGCTGAGCGGCTCCGCACAAACGCTTGCCGTGCTGCGAGCAGGGCAGCTACTGCAAGACGGGCAACGTTTTTGCGTGCCACCTGAGGCGATGGAAGATCTCAGTGCGCTTTTTCGTCTCTCACGCGGCCAAAAGGCCGTCAGTGAGAGCCTAGCACTAGCGTCGCTGACGACTCATGGGATTTTTGAATGGCCGCCAGAAAGTGAGTATCAGGCTTGGTGGCTCCGGGCACAAAGTCCTCGCCTGCAAGTCGTTCCAGGCAGTGATGGTTCGCTGGGTGAAATTGTGAGCGTAGTTGAGCGCGCCTGCCAGCAGATGCTCGCACCCTAGAAAAACCGATCCCACTCTCCACCGCCTCTCTTATCCCCCTACCCTTGGCAAGGCACGCCGAGGGTAGGGAAGAAGCGTAGGAAGAAGCGTAGGAAGAAGAGAGGGGAGGAGGGAGACCACCAAGGTGAAAGTAATGTTGAAAGTAAAAAGATGTAGGCAAGGACGACGCAGACCATCCCAAGCCCCCCACCCCCCCCCCCGGTTTCTTTAACCTGAATCAGGAGGCATGACGCATGAAACGAACACAACCCAAGCGACACCACCAGAGTCGATCTTTATGAGTGCCGCGCCGTTTACCTTGCGCAAAGGCCACTTTGACGTGATCCTTGCTGCAGCCCCGCTGCTACCCCGCTGGCCTTCACTTGGCGTAGAAACGCTCTCGCGCCAGCTGGCTGCTGCCGGTCTTCGCGTGGGCCTGTTTGGCGGTGCAACGCTGAAAGTCAAAGGTGTTTTACCGCTGGCACCTGCCACAGGCGGCGTGGTTTTCGTTGAAGACGGGCAAAAGCGCACCCATCGCCTCACTGCCCGCGCCGTGGTTAAAATCACCCACGAACCCTGTTTTCCCTACCCTTTTCCCGGCTGGTATTCCCCCGGCTTAATTCCGTTTGCCACCGCCGAGAAGCTCTTAGCCGAGCAAAGTATCTCCTTTGATCCGCTCACTCTGATTTTTGGCTCCGGTAACACCGCCTTACGCTTTGGTAGCAAACTCCTCCAGCAAGGAGCCAGCAAAGTCCTTTGCGTGGAGACCCAAACCGCAGGCTGGCAAAAGAAATCCTATGCCGGCTGGGAGGTCGAGCGCAGGCGTTTTGAGATGCTCCGAGGCAAAGTGATTCAAGCTGAGCCCTTGGAGCTCACCGCGCAAGGCCCCTTAAGCTGGCAACTGCGGCTACGTGATGCTCACGGCATCCGTATCATCGATGCCATTGCCCGCTTGGTCTCAGTCGGTCCTTACCTCAATTTGCCTGAGATCAAGGAATACCCCCCGCATTCGCTGCTCTTTGAACTGGAGCAATCCGCGCTCAGCAGCCAAGCGGAGTGCCCGGAGGCCTGGGAGCTAGAAGGCCAGGGTAGTGAATGGCTGACCGCCAAAATCACTCGCGCCTTGCTCACCACCGCACCTGCCCCGACACCGCAGCCCCCTGTGGCCGCAACCCAAGCGCTCCATTTTTTTTACCGCCGCACCAAAAATTACCTCAAAAAAGCTAACTCCCATCAACAAAACCCTTTTACTCCCCGCTTCGAAGGCAAGTGGCTGGCGCGAAGCACCTTAAATACCCTGCAAACGGCCCCCAGCGTCCCGCAAACCCGCCACCACTTCCAAGCTACCGCCTCGCTAGAATGTTTTGAAGCCATTGGCTGTCGCAGCTGTCAGACGGCTTGCCCCACCACAGCGATCTCGCTCGTGGCCCACAGCGTGCGCTTAAGCGAAGACCGTTGCACCGGCTGCGGCCAGTGCCTAGCGGTTTGTCCGGCGAATGCCATCGTCATGGTGCAACAGCAAGAAACCCAAAGCCTTTCACAACTGACGCTGCACTGGCGGGGGGCACAGCCCTGGTTGCACGGCGAGACGGCGCAACTGGTGAATCGCCGGGGTGAGTGGTTGGGCACGGGACGGGTGCTTGCTACAACCATCGCCCCGCCCGCCACTGCTTCCCCTTCCACTGCAGCAACCGTGCTTTCCTTGCCCCTGGCTGGGCAGTGGGTGACGCTGACGTTACCCACCTACCTCTTATGGGAAGCGCGCTCCTTGAAGCGCGCCAAACCGGAGAGCGGGGATCGTGTCTTAGAGGCGGTGGAGCGTCGTGGCTCGAAAAACTTTGCAATCGAGATCCTCTTAAACGGCGAGAAAAGGCGCACCCGCGAGGCGATCTCCATCAGTCGTGCGCTCTTTGAGATGGGACAAAGCCGGGCCGAGGACAATCTGCTCTGTGAAGATGGCAGCTGTGGACGCTGCATCCTGTGGGTGGACGGGGTCAAAAAACTGGCCTGCCTCACCCCGGTCCGCCCCCACCGGGTGATCCGCTTCTTGCACAAAAGCGCGAC
>JAYTHP010000047.1:0-5797 GCA_043732485.1 Oligoflexia bacterium | reverse complement strand
GAATGCTGCCACCCGGGCTGCCTGGCTCAGGGCTCCGCAAGAGGCCGTCTCTGAGATCGGCAAAGCCACCTGGAGAAACTTCACCGGTTGGTCCGTTCCCCTGGGAGCTAGCAATGTGCTAGGGCAGACAGCCTTTAGCTTTCTCACCACCGGATCAGTTGACCGCAAATTAGGATTTGGTCTGGTCTCACCCATCAGCGCGTTGCTGATCGGCTCAGCTGGACTGCCACCGCACGGCGCTTACATCCTGGCAGGGTTAGCAGCAGGGGCGGCGGTGAACTTAGGCTTGGCTACCATCCAAGGCACGGCTGAGGGACTTTATACGGGTGTCAAGCACTCAGCGACTGCGACCCGAGCTGCACGGTTTGACTTGAACCGTAGCACGATTGCCAGGCTGCAAGGAGCATCAGCAGCACAGCACTGGGAACAGGAGGGAGACGGTCAAACTTTAAAACGTAAATATGCCACGGCTGCCGCTCAAGAAGAGGTAGAGCGCCGCAATAAATTCTCCGCTTTGTTAGATCAAACCGTGGCTAATCAAGTCAAATCCCTGCGGACCGCCCAGCGCTCTTTGCCGATGCGCCTGGCAACCGGCCTTACCTACCTGCTGCCGCGCATCTTCCCCTATTCCTTTAACTGGGGTAAAATGCTCATTGAGCGCCACGCCTTGCAAGCCCGCCCGCTCCTCAACTCTCCAGTTTTCCTGCGAGCCTGGGTCACCCAAGGACTGGGACAAGCCTATCGCCACTATAAGCTTGGCGATGCCAAGAGCCTGCAAAAAGTGAAAGAATACCATGGCGCCTTACTCACTCTCACCCAACACCAGCAAAAACGTGCCGCTTTACTGCAACAAAACGAGAAGCGATTGCCGCCCACTGAGCCCACCCCGCACTCGTTTCTTCAGCCACTTGCTCAGCCACCTACCCAGCTACTACCCCTGCTTGTGTCTGCTGCCAGTCAGCTCAAGCACCAGGAACTACAAAAAAGCCTAGCCTTAACCGATTTGGTGGCTATAGCCACGCACATGAAACTGCTAAAAACCCAGGCCCTAAAAACCGCTTACGACACGAGCCAAGGGCGAGCCCTTGCTCCCGAAGACGTGCGAACAGATCAGGCAGCAAAAACCGAGTTAAGGGAGCTTGAAGCCAGATATGCGGCAAAAAAACTTACAATCTGGAATTACCGACAACACTTGCTCCCTGCACAGCACTCCAACGCCACACCTGCTGCACCGCTTGTTGACGTGCACGTCAACCCCTTCCTACCGGTGATCGCTCGGCCTTTCGCTCCAATAAGACCGCCTTCTCGCGACATGGCCACACAAACGCCGTTCATGGAACAACACTGGCGTTAACCCGACGACCAGACCAGGGGGGCGATGACCCAACCTGAAGCAACGCTCACGCCCGCGCTTGCCACAACATCGCAGGAGGGCGCTTGTCTGCATGAGGATATTGCCGTCGTCACCAGGGGGAGGGGGTAGATTGCGGCATTGCGCCAGCCCAGAGGCGAAGCTTGCCTAGAGGCTTCAGCATTCAAGCAGCAGTTCGGGTGGCTGCTCGAGCACACCACCACGCCCCTCCCAACCCCTCGAACAGGAGACCAACCCTAGCAAAACTCATCCAAGCACTCGGTCACCTCCGACCGTCAATCAAGGTGTCGTTTGCCACTCACCCATTCACACCACCCTCCCCACCCCTCAAAACCATCTCCAAACGCCGCCTCCTCAGCCGCTCAAAATAGCCCGCCTCAAGTTTGAGGCTAAAAACTTTTTTACTTTTAATTACTGTCTTATCAACCAAAGCATGTGTTAGTATTTATAAAATTTTGCTTGCCGGTCAAAGCAAACTCTAACCTCAGCGCGTTCTCCTAGCGCGCACACGATTGCTAGCCTATTGAAGGAGTTCTCAGTTCTATGGCGTTTTTGCCTGATGATTGTCGATATATTGATTTAATTCTCTCTCCCACGCAATCACCGGTTTTTCAGCTGCTACCGGCAAGATCGCACCCTTTGAGAGGGTTTGCGAGTGTCAGAGGACTGGGCCAGGGGGGATTCGTAGCCCGAACCACTTTATCTTTGTTTTTAGCTTTGCTGTCCTTTTTTCGCTCCTCTTTGCTATCCTCTTGCCTGTTAGTTTTTGTATCGACCTTCACTCTCGCACTCGCCTTTCTCACCTACGGGACGCCTGCTTATGGCATGCCCCAGTTTTTGGATCCCCACACTCAAGAAGACCTCTCCCAGGTGATTGCTCAAGCAGCGCAGATGGTGAAGTTTGCTGCAAAGAACTTTGATCTTCCTGGCGATTATGCCCGGCTGCCGCAATGCCAGTACCAGCTTTCTTTTGATGCTTCGCCGGTTTGGGGTAAGGATTATCATGAGGGGAACTTCAAGAAGTTTGGCCTCTTATGCTTAGTCAAAGAACCGCAGCCGCAATCATTCTCCGATCAGGCCTCTCCACCTAGACCCTTGCGTTACCGGCTCTATCTGGTGGCACGCGGCTCACAAATCGTTGAAGACCTGATGCGGGATTTGCATTTCCTAAAAACCCCCGTTTCAGCTGACGACAACGATTTCGTGCATACCGGATTTTTCAATCATTACATCACGGCCCGCGATGGCCTCAAAGCCCAGTTAGAAAAAATACGTCACTTTTTGTGGCACCAAGAGGGGATCGCTTTGACTGACCCCCGGTCCGTCGAATTCGTCTTAGCGGGCCATAGCTTAGGCGGAGCCTTTGTCACGCTGATGGCGCAAGATCAGGAGTTTTGGGGAGAAAACTGGATGGCCGCTTGCGACAGCGACAGGGAGGAGAAGGAAGAGGACGCAGAGGAGTCGGAGGCCGCAGCGGAGAAGGCGACTCATTTTTTTAGTCTACCCCAAGTGCGCCTCATCACCTTTGGCTCCCCGCGCGTTTTAAGTCAGACGCTGGTGACCCGCTTACTGGATGACGACCGCGGACTAAAAAGCGTGCACCGTTTTGTCAATCCAGGCGACTGGTTGATGGTCAATCTCCCTTTAGGCCAGGGGGTGCGCGGCGCGCTCTCGTCAGCAGGCTTGTTGCCGGATTGGAAACACTACTTTAAACATCTAGGGGAGCCGATTTCCAAACGTTTTCCAACCCCCACTCTCAAATCCTTTTGGCCCTGGTACGCGCACTCGATGACCGCCTATGCCGCAAATCTCTCCCTCGCCGGTCAAAAAACCCACCTCCTGGGACAAACCTGGACCCAGCAGATTGAGGGCACGTTGGATAGGAAACCAGACGGCAAAAAAATCTCGTTTTTTGAGAAAATCGAACAAAAGACAAGCTCCCGCCGCCGTCTCTTGCCGTCACGCACGCCTGAACACCCCGCCTACTTAGCTTTGCAAGTGGCGCCGCACCAGGCGGTCACTGAGTACGATCAAAGAATGCTGTTTGAGCTGATCGCACGTCACCAGATCGAAGTTTTAATCCTGGAAGACGTTAGCCTGAGTCTCAAGTCACTGACCGCTAGGATCAACGAATCCGTACCGCTCAAAAAAATATTTCTTGAGCGAGTCCTCAGACCCGGGACGCCCTCAAGAGCTGCGCAGACCGGAACGCTTGAGCCAGCCGACCTACAACCACTCCCGCCTCAGCACTACTGGGATCCAGAATCGTGTCAGCAGTATTTTTGTGCTATGAGAAACCGCAAAGAGAACCTCTACATTTACAGCAACCAGATCGAGTACGGCCCAGGCATGCGACCTGCCCCAGCCGACGCTTACTCACATAAGCCTTCCCACTGAGCAATTTTTTGATGCAAGCTAGCCTCAAGCTCACGCTGCTCAAGTTGATAACCCATCAAGACCTGAGCCACGTTATAGGTCTGAGGTAAGGCAATTAAGTCAAGCAGTTCACTTTGCCGCCGCTCAAGCAAACTAATTTCCTGCTCCAGTAGCTCTCGTTTTCGAGCGTCTTTCCGCGGATCACGTCTCACCGTAGGTGGCGGCGTTACAGTTGCTGAACTTCGAACAGCCTGCTGATCATGATCCCTCACCTTGCCCTGACCTCTTCCACCTTGGGTCTGAGCGGCAGCTCCGTGGTCAACCTCCCGGGCTTTGACCTTAGCAGCAGGAGAGGCTTGCGACGGGGCTTCCTGCAGTTCCAAGAGTTTTTGAGCGAGATAATCTTCGTAGGAACCAAGATTGTGCAAGACCTTGGAGCCCGCAGAAGACGCAGCCGCAAGCAGCTGGTCGCCGAAACCACCAGCGCCTCGCCTGGGGTTTTGCGACTGGGGCTGTTCTTGCGGCACCACTTCAAGCACGGAATTCACCAGCGAGAGCATGAAGGAGCGATCATGCGAGACCAGTACCAACGTTCCTGCGTAACCTTGCAAGGCTTCCAGCAGCATGGCGCGCGAATCGGCATCCAAGTGATTGGTCGGTTCATCGAGAATCAGAAAATTAGCGGGAGAGAGTAACAATTTTGCCAGAGCAACACGCGACTTTTCACCCCCCGAGAGCACCTGACATTTTTTATGCACCGCGTCACCGGAAAAGAGAAAGGCTCCTGCAATCCCCCGCACCTGACTGATCGGCAAACCCGGAGCCACCGACTCAAGTTCCTCTAAAACTGTTTTCTCAAGCGCTAAACTCTCAGCCTGTAACTGGGCATAGTAACCAATTTTGACCCCGTGCCCCCAATGCATGTCACCTTCCGTGGGCTCTAAATGCCCACTCAAAAGCCGCAAAAGCGTGGTCTTCCCCACCCCGTTAGCACCGACAATCGCGCAACGCGCCCCCCGTTGAATCACCCAATCTAGCGAGTGAAAGAGACGCTTTTCTCCGAAACGCAAGCCCGCTGCCTTCAGCGTCACCACTTCCCGCCCACTTCTTTCCACCGGCGGAAAGCGAAACTGAATCTTACTGCGGTCCTCAGGCAGTTCAATCCGCTCCATTTTTTCTAGCTGCTTGACACGACTTTGCGCCTGGCGTGCCTTACTGGCTTTTGCCCCAAAGCGATCAACAAACTTCTCAATTTCTGCAATTTTACTCTGCTGCGCCGCATACTGCGCCTGCAGCACCAACACTCTCTCCACTTTTTGCACGTGAAACTGGTCTAAGTTGCCACGATAAGAAACAATCTTGCGTTGATCAATCTCTAAAACCTCATTCACCATTTGATTGAGGAACAATGCATCATGACTCACCAGCAAAAGCGCGCCGCGGTAGTTTTTAAGAAACCCCTCAAGCCACAACACGGACTCTAAGTCGAGATGATTGGTCGGTTCGTCCAAGAGCAATAAATCAGCTTCCATCAGCAAAATGCGAGCTAAAGCCACTCGCATCAGCCAACCGCCGCTAAATTCGGTTAACTCCCGCTCGAAATCTCGCACCTGAAAACCCATTCCAAGTAGGATTTCCTTCGCCCTTGCCTCCATACGGTATTCGTCAATCAGCTCAAGCTCTTCTAAGACCCGGCCATAGCGCTCCAAAACCGCTTCGATCACCTCAGGGCTGGCACTCTCCAGTTCACTTAAGCTAGCCTCAAGCTCGGTTTTTAACTCCCGCAAGCCCTGCCGTCTGCCATCCAAACGCATGACTTCCGCGAGAATCGTCCCCCCTTCAAATTTCGGGACCTCCTGCGCCAAATGACCAATCAAAAGATGCTTAGCACGCACCACTTGGCCGCTGTCAGGAAACTCCTGACCCAGCAAAATGCGAATTAAAGTACTTTTTCCAGCCCCATTAGCGCCGATTAACGCGATGCGCGAGCGATGACCAATCTGAACGTCAGCCCCTTCAAACAGGACCTTCGAACCGTACTGTTTTGCA
>JAYTHP010000046.1:0-1729 GCA_043732485.1 Oligoflexia bacterium | reverse complement strand
ACGAGTTTAATCCAAGTTGTGCCTTGCCGAAGGGCGACTTGCTGAGTTGCGTTTTAAAAAACTAGCGCACAAGATGCATAAAGTCACAAGCCTGCCTTGGATCACTCGAAAAATGACGATAAGTCTCTGATGAGTCCGAGAATTGAGTTTAAATCTCGCAATCCTAAGGAGAGTGAGAGAAAAAAAACTTCAGTTTTGTGGTTAGGGTTCGAAAAATGCTTCCCAGCGGTTGCGTTTGAACATCCGGCTGCTTCACCAAAGAGAAAATCACAGATCAGATTGCTTAAGATAAAATTAAAAAAAAGGATCCCAAGCCATGGCCAATACCCGTACTTCAGCCAAAAGAGCCCGACAAGCAGTCACTCGCCAACGTCAAAATCAAGCCATCAAAGGCGCGACGAAATCAAAGATCAAGCGTGCCATGGAAGCGTTGAACAACAAGGCTGCTGACACCTCTGCCGCAGCCACTCAATTGGCCTATAAGAACGCGGTTCGTGCTCTGAGTAAAGCTGCCAGTAAGGGCACCCTGCCGAAAAAACGCGCTGCACGAAAGATCAGCCGTTTAACTCGGTTGGCGCAAAAGACCCGCCCTGAAGTGTTTCAGTCGCAAGGCGTACAAACTCAAGCTTAAGGCTATCTGACACAGCCGGGCGCTTCGATGCCCGGTCACTGTTGAGGCAAGGAAAGCTAGCATCCGTGAGCTTAAAATCCTCGTGAGCGCTTCTGGCAAACCACCCGACACTCTGCCTTTTCGCTGGCTCAGCCAGTGTGCAAACTGCATCTACTCATTAAATAATCTTTATGATTGGTCTTTTTAACTAATCTAGTGACGGCTTTGCGCCTAAAAAGCAAGCTCGCCCGTATAGGACTGCCTCGCCCCCCATCAAAAATACGCTCACTTTTACAGGCGGATGAAAGGGTTCCTAAAAACTAGGTTTCCCACCTTCATTACCGGTTGCTCATGGGCGAATCCATTGAAAACTTACAAAGTCATAGGAAAACTCAAAAAGCTTTAACGAGCGCAGATCAGGCACACTCCCCTGATTGACCTGCTGCCACAGCAGCCCAATCAAGTCCTCATTCAAACCCGCGATCATCACTTCTTTAAAGTTTTCAGGCAATCGTAGATTTCGTAAGCCAAAGCGCGCAGCACCCTGATTCAACTGTGCAAGCAGCTCTGCGCGTATGCTTCGCATGACAGACATCGCTTGCACGCTCTCCAAAAAGAGCGAATAATTCCACTGCCGTAGCTCTAAAAGTCCAGCGAGACTCCCACTCACCACCTGTGCAAGCTCTTCGCGAAAACGAGATAGATCTAGGGTCACTACCAACTCCGCCATGCCCGCTTTAACCGAATCCAAGAGCTCCGGCGCTGCGGCATCCACTAACAAAAGGTCCGCGTGATACGTCTTGTAAATCCCCTCAGGAATGAGCACACGGCCGATCTGCCTGAGCTGCTCCTTGAGCAGCCCGGGTGTTTCCGTTCGCATGAGATTTTTGGAACGGACCAAATTCAGCCCTTCAGGCTGGATCAGCTGATACTGGGCCCCGCGCTCCTCGATGAAGCGCGCAAAATTTTCCGTGCCTAGCCAGGCGACAAACGTCGGGTTTTGTAAGGGACTGGGATCAATGGTATCCCAAGCCAGGTGTTGATGTCGCTCCAAGCGAGGCAGGGCAAGATCACTGGCATCGACCGAATTGCCGGCCTGCCCTAACCCTTCTAAGGGGT
>JAYTHP010000045.1:0-6043 GCA_043732485.1 Oligoflexia bacterium | reverse complement strand
GTACCCATTCATGGCTCAATCAATACCGCGGGATTCGAACGCGACGGATTCACCGCCCCGAAGTCTATCGGGCAATGACATTTTTAGCCTGCGCTTGCTCGCTTTTGCGGGTAACGATGTCCCCGAAGCGGAGCGCCCCTGCATCGAGCAGTCTTTGTCCTAAGTCGGCAGAATTTTATGCAAGTTTTCTTGTTTCCTTCTGCTGAACTTTGTCTCGTGGGAAGGGGCGGCGCGAGGATTGACGATCGATTTTGCAGTGCAGTAGCGAGAAGATGACCGGTCTAGGGGCGTGGCGAAAAAAAAGCATGGCCGAGTCTTTGCGGCTCAATCGCTTGCGGGCGGTGGTTCTGGTTGGTGATCACTGGTAGCAGGCAAGAGGACTTATTGTCATCTATTTTAATCATATATTTTTAATTATTTAATTTTCTATGATGATTGCAATTTATAGATTAAAGTTAAATAATGAACGTCTCCAGGAAAGCGACCTCAGGCCGTCAAAGATTGATCCTGCGACGCGCGATTTGCTTTCTTCCCGGTAACGTTAACTTGCTTCCCGTGTCCTGGGTCGTCAAGGATTTGCCGCCACGCTCAGCTCAAAAAAGAACTGCTTCCACCTTCTGTGAGGCCAGGCCACTCACCTCATTAACTTGCGAGTTGGGGCGAGTCGCTGCGGCTTCGACTGAAGTGCAAGCGCTGCCAGGATTTGCTTGCGCTTCCGACGTGATAAAGTACCCTCTAGCGCGCGCCTCGCTTTCGCTATGCGAGAGAGCCTTGATGAGAGATAGGGCGACCCAGGTCGAGCGAATTTTCTTTAGGCCGTTAAGGTTTTTTAACCCATTGATGAAACGAATATTTGATTACCCCTCCAATGCCTTAGAGATCGCTCTCAAGCGACCTTGTGAGCGGAAGGCGACTGCAAGCTGCTTGGATCAGCAAGAAGGACAATCCTTTCGTTGTCCGAGCAGTCGGAGCGAGCGGGCCTTTTGGGGTCCGGCTCGAGATGATTTTGCTGGAGACTTCCTGGAAGGAGAAGGGGAGATTTTATGACGGATCATCCAGTCCACCCCCCACTTGCTCCCCCACCCTCTGGTCCCCCAGTAACAGGCAGTCTTTTTAAAGTGAAACTTGCCTCAGGGAGAATCTTGGGGCCGATTGATTTAAACCGCATAAGCCAGCTGATCTTGAAGAATCAAATCACCGGGGGCGAGCAGGTCCGGGAGTATCCCCAAGGCACTTGGCGGAACATCAACCAGATTCCTGCGATTTCCGTGCTCTTAGTGGGCCAGCTGCAACGACTGGGGGGGGAGACGCATGCTCCTGCAAGACCCCCGCAGCTGGAATTGCCGGTGGATCCGTTTCGCTCCACTGTGCTGCTACCGCAAGTTCCGCAGGCTACTGCTGGGGCTAGGGCAGCTCCTCCTGCTTCGCAGCCCGCTGCACCCTCTTTTTTGCCACTTGAGGGAACCTTTAAGGCTGGGTCCGGCTCCTTGCAGTCGTTGGAGCTGCTGGGTGTGACGGCTGCTCCCGCAGAGACGTCAGTCTCAGCCGCCGAATCGGCTGGTGACTTACCGAGGCAGCCGACGGAGGCGCTCAGTCGGCTGGCGCAAGGGGAGGAAGTGGAAAAACCAAAGGGCCGGCATGACCAGGGACAAAAGCCGGATAAAAAAAGCAAGAAGCGTGAGCCGTCGCCTGAGGCGAGTGCGCTGCCTCCGGGACCGAAAGAGGATCCAACGTGGGTAGATCACTCGCACGAGATGCTGGCCAGCGAGATTGCGGTGGTGCAAGCAGTGGAGTTGCTCCATCCGCCGCGGCGCTGGGTCGCAAGCCTTAGGCCCAGGAGGCAAGCGGCTGCCGCTACGGTGATGTTTAAGCGTTCTGCCACTTGGAGAGCATCGCAAGGAGGCTCAAGTGCGAGGAAGGTCCTGGTGCGAGGCTTGCTTATTCTGGGGCTTGCGGTCTTGTTAGGGCCTAGGGTGTTGCAATGGGGGGGGAGCAATCAGCCTTTGGCGCCAGCCGTCCGCCCGCAGTTGCCTGAGGTTTTGCCCGAAAAAAGTGATCCTAAGAAAAGTGAGGACATTTACTTGCATCAGGCTTTGGGGCCTTACTTGGAAGACACGGTGTCGGGTTACCGGACGGCAAGCGAGCAGTTTCGGGCAGCAGCAAGCGCCGATAGCAATAATGTCAAGGCGTTGGCGATGCTGGCTTCAAGCTATCTCAACTTGATTGATGCTTCGAATAAGGATGAAAATTACTTCTCAGTGATTTCCCAGCTGATTGACCTTTCGCGCAACAAGCTGCTGGATTTGCCAGAAACGGTGATTGCGGATGTGGAGTTCTTTCTGGTGGTGGGTAAGGCTGAGGCCGCAGAAAATAGGATCGTTCAGTACACCCAGTCCCACCCTAATTACGGCTTAGAGATGCTGTATTATCTGGCGTTGTGTTTTTTTGAGCGGGGGGATGCGAGACGGGCGGCTAATTTCTTGAACTCTTTTCCCGATAACCGGGTGTTTAGCTCCAAGATTTTTTATTTGCGTGGGCAAGTGGCTGAGCAATTGCACGATGACACTGCGGCGCTAGCCCAATACGCCAAAGCCCTACAATTCAGTCCCAAGCATGCTAAGTCGCACCTGCGGATTGCAGCCTTGCTCAATAAAAAGGGACAAATCAAGGAATCTGCAGCCAGCCTCCAGTTGCTGATCACGCACGTCGACTTGCTGGCAGGCAAGGATCTGAGCCTTGCCTATTTCTTGCAAGCCCAGGTCTTGGAGCTTGAGCACCAATGGGATCAAGCCTTGGGGTTTGTGGAAAAGGCGGTTAGGCTTGCCCCCACCCAGAGTGATTATTTGTTAGAGCTGTTCACCTTGCGAGCGCGAGCCGGGGATTCGCTAGAAGCAACCCGCAAGCCTGCGAAGATGTATTATTTCTTAGGCGAAGGCGAGCGACTGGTGCAAGTCGGGCGGTATCAAGAAGCGCTGATTCCGTTTTTGCAAGCGCGGCAAATGGATGATCGCTCCGCCTTGCCGCTGGTGAAAATGGGTGACATGTTTAGTCAACTAGAAAACATAGAAAACGCCCGCCTCAACTATCGACTGGCCCATGAGCGAGCACCAGGGGACGTTTCGGTTGCCTCAAAATACATCAAGACCTTGATTCAGAGTTACGAATGGGAGGAGGCGGCTAAGCTGATCAATCAGCTCAGAGCCTTGCCGGTCACGCAAAGTACCATTGATAAGGCCGCAGCTGACATGTATCAAAAGCAAGGGCAAGTGGCTGCCGCCCAGACGTTTTACCGCAAGGCCATGAGCTGGGAGGTGATTGATCCTGCGGTTTACATGGATTACGCCAAAAGTCTGATGGTGAGTAAAAACTTTAAGGACGCCCCTTTCTTTTTTGCCCTCTCCTTACGCTTTGATCCGCTGAATCGAGAAGCCAAGATTTTGACAGCTAAGTGCGTGGCTGAGACGGAGTCGATTGACCGGGCGATTAGCATGTTGCAAGACGAGTTGGAGCGCAGCAGCACGGTGCGTGCCGAGTTTTTGACGGCTATGGCAGAGCTGCAGATGCAAAAAGGGCGCTGGGATTTGGCGCAACAAAACGTCACAGCGGCCATGGCGGTGAATCCTAATTACAGCGTGTTGTGGAAGGTGCAAGCCCAGATCTACATGAATCAAGAGGGAAGCGACAAAGAGGCCTTAAATAAGGCACTGAAGGCCTATCAGTCTTTTGCTGAGCGCAATTCGTCTGATCTGAGCGGCTATCTGGAGCGCTATAGGATTTTCATCAAGCAAACCCAGTTTGAAAAAGCAAGTGGGGAGCTCGACAAGATCTATCAGCTTTATCCCAAATACCCGAACCTGCATTACTATCACGGCGCCCTTTTTGCCATCGAAGGGAACCATAAGGCGGCGGTTGGGGAGCTGACCCAGGAGCTCACCAATAATCCGAACGTCACGCGCACAATGATGGCGTTAGGCAAGGAGTATCTCGAGCTAAAGGCCCCGCAAATGGCTCTTGAGCTCTTTTCCCGCGTCATGCAGCAGGAGCCCAACAACGCCGACGCCAAGCAAAGCGCCGGCTGGGCCAACTATCAGCTGAGAAACTTTCCTGCGGCCATCGCTCTGTTGCAAGCCGCAGTCGGCATGGATCAAGCCAATCCCTTACTTTACCGTAGACTCGGCATCGTTCAGCGCGACGTGGGGGATTCGCAGGCGGCGTGCGAAGCCTTTCGCAACTATTTGGCCATGGAGCCTGACGCCGCTGATAAAGAGGAGTTTCGCAGCTGTTTTTAAAAATCTTTACTGCAATTTGCTGGCAATCCCGCTATAAATGAGCGCATACCACCCCCACACCCTCTCAAGGTTGTTTTACGTTGCTTCTCTCACCCAAAAGCATTGACCGCAGGCAACTCAGGCGGGCAAAAAAAAGGGGGGAGTAAGTGGCCCCCGGGGTAGGGCTTGAGCATAGGTTTTAAAATAATTGTGGAGAGATGGCTGAGCGGTCGAAAGCGTCGGTCTTGAAAACCGAAGTAGGGGCAACTCTACCGGGGGTTCGAATCCCTCTCTCTCCGCCACTTCTTGGCTTGGGCGTCAGTTTTTGAGAAGCAAAGACAGTGGCGGCTAGCTAAAAAGACGAGGTAGGTCAAACCAGTCGGTGAGTTCAATGAGGTGCGGCACGAGGGATGGATAGTGTCTCATGCGCGCGAGCTCGCACAAATAAATATTTTGACGCGCAGTGTCATCGATCGTTTTAAAATCAAAATGATCACAGTCGACTTGCAAAAAGTTTGAGTTTGGGGGCACTAGACCTGTGCCGTTTTTGTAACTTGCCCAGTTGTCTCGCCAGAGGTGTTGCCCGTAGAGGAGAGAAAGCGTTTTCAGGGCAATTCCTTGGTTCGTTTCCCCATAGCTGTTGAGACCCTTGCCAATCACTGCGATCAGTGATGGGTCGCAATCATAGCGCGTTTTGAGGAGAGCAAAGCGAATTTTGATGTCGCTCCCGGAGTTGAGCAGCTCCGTCAGTTCAGCGACGCTGACTTGAGCAGGAATGAGTTGGCCGAGAAAATCACTGGACATCGCCTGATTGGGAGCAAAATAACTGCCCGCAGGTTCGACGTGCGCGAGGGCTTGCAGCTTCTCAAAGAGTGCTCCAAGATCCTGATAGCTTAAGTCTTCCACTTCAAAGAGGTTGACCATTTTTTCAAGATAATGAAAGTCACAGTTCTTAGCGGCAAAGGAATCCTGGAAGCGCAAGAAAGGATCTTGCCCCTTGTGCATCTTTTGTGCTTGATGAAATGTTTCTAAGTAAAAGGAAGCAAGTTCGAGCTTATTTGCAAGCGGCGTGGCCTCCTTGACAATGAGGTGCGCTAGCGCTGGCTGTGATGGCCCTTCAAAAAGTGCTCCCAGTTCTTTAAGGGAAGCGACCTGATAAGGGCTGGTTGCGTCCTGGGCGGAGCGGAAGAGCGAGCTGTGAAGCGCCCGCACCTGGGCGCTGGCAAGCAAAAAAGCCGCGAGCGTCAGGCTTTTTTGCGTTTTTTTACTGACGGCGGGCAGTTACGTGGTGTGGTAGAGCGGAAAAATGATGGGAAAAACGATCAGGATGGAGCTAAAAATGAACCGTGATTGGAACGAAAGGTAAGCGAGCAGTAGGCCTGCGATCACCTGGCTTAGAGCCCGTTTCGCAAACCCCGAATATCATAGTTTAGCTAAAATGACGCAAGCGCAGGCTAAAAATGTCATTGTCCGATAGACCTCGGGGCGGTGAATTCGTCGCGTTCGGATCCCGCGGTATTGATTAAGCCATGGATGGACGCGTTCAACAACCCACCGCTTGGCATTATAGCGTCGAATGGGTTTAACTTGAGCCCCGCACTTGATAATATGAGAAGTGTGTAGCCCCACTCTGCTACTAGCTGCCGGTTGGTAGCTGAGTCGAAGCCCTTGTCTGGGCAGAGGTGCTGCTCAACTTCTTTTGGTTTAGGCCTGGGTAGTCCAATACTTTCGAGGGCTTCTTCAATCTGGTGCATATCGGACTCGTTTGCTGGAAT
>JAYTHP010000044.1:0-17491 GCA_043732485.1 Oligoflexia bacterium | reverse complement strand
CAAGCGCAGGCTAAAAATGTCATTGCCCGATAGACTTCGGGGCGGTGAATCCGTCGCGTTCGAATCCCGCGGTATTGATTGAGCCATGAATGGGTACGTTCAACAACCCACCGCTTGGCATTATAGCGTCGAATGGGTTTAACTTGATCCCCGCGCTTGATAATATGAGAAATGTAGCTCAATTCTTCTACTAGCTGCCGGTTGGCAGCTGAGTCGAAGCCCGTGTCTGCGTAGAGGTGCTGCTTTACTTCTTTTGGTTTAGGCCGGGGTAGTCCAATACTTTCGAGGGTTTTTCCAATCTGGTGCATATCGGACTCGTTTGCTGGAATGATCTTACCCGAAGTAGGGATACCCTTTTTGTCAGTTAAGATTATATGCTTGATTCCGGCTCGGCCCCGATCTGTTGGGTTCTTTCCAGTGTGTTTAGAACATCCGGGAGCCTGTTTTAAGGAACCATCGATCGATTGGAAAGACCAATCTATGCCGAGTGTCTCCTCGTACAATTGCAGTGCCTCTTCCATGAGTTGATCAAAAAAACCGGCGCTTACCCACTTTTTTAGATATTTTCCAAGACTGGTGCGGCTGCCAAAATGCCTTAGAACCAGATCCCATTGGTATCCTGATCGAATCCAAAACAGCAAGCCACAAAAAATTTTTCGAAGGTCTGCGTGGGGTCGCCCCCCTTTTGTTCCCTAGCCAGTTTCAATTTCAGGAGGAAAAATTTTTTGGATCAGTTTCCAGTCTTTTTCTGATAGAGTGCAAGTCAAGGGAATCATGTGCGCCTTTCTTGGTTGATATCTGAAAGTCATACATGATTCCCTAATTTATTCTATTGAGAGGTTTGCGAAACGTTGTCTAAGTAAGCGGCAAGGGGTTGGTGGCTGATCAGTGCTTTTGCCTGCTCCCAGCGGATCATCGCTTCGGTGCGCAGAGGTTCTAAAGTCTTGACAATGGAAAGCGCGACTGCTGATAAGGCTCCGGTTTGCTGAGTTTTGTCTAGGTAAGCGACAGCGTTAAAAAGAGCGGCATTAGCATCAGAGTAAGGGAGCAGATTTTTATAGCCAGACGGTTTTTGCCACTGCTTCTTCCGGCGGGCTTGCGCAAGAACGTGGTTGACATGGCTTTGAATCTGAAACGTGGCGCGACCGATCAGCTTGAGGTTGCCTGGGTTGACTGACGTCATGGGCTTGCCTGTGACCTTAACGAGTCGCGACATGGTTGCGGTAGAATGAGCATTGAGCCCCCTTTTGAGGGTAACATTTTCCGCCAGTTTGAGGGGATCTAACTGCGTCGGTAGAGGTAAAATCAAATGATAGGAGTCCTTGGGGAGGGTGTTTTTGCTCCTTGGTTTTTGAAGTCAGTGATCTGCTCTTGATACGATTCAAGCCTTTCTGACAAAAGCACGCAGAGCGCCAAATCGTTTTGATTGGCGCCGCGTGAGGCTCGGTTGGCTGCAGAAAAAGAAAAGTCATAGAGATTTTTTTGGTCATCTCCCGGCAGCGTGAGATTGCGGAGCGCTTCTTTTTTGAGGGTACGGTCACTGAGCTCGGTGGTAAAGGGTTTTTGATAGGTCTCAGGCTTGAGGCCGCGAAACGGCCGTCCAAAAAGTGGCTGCCAGGCTTACTCCAAGGTGTTCACCGGCGCCCAGGCGTGAATCAGCGACTGGCGCTTGCTTGCCGTGACTGGGTCCATGGGAAATAGGCGAAAAGTCGGGCACGTTCCGTGGCGTCAGTACAAAACCGTCATTCATTCGGGAAGCGTGATCGCGCAACTACGACGTCCAGCCAGAGATAGGTAGCAGCTTCCAGCAGCGTGAGCTCAGCGATTTGTGGACTTTGCTGGGTAACCCCGACTTGAATGGGGCCTTAAAGTCGCGAAGCCGCTCGGTCAGTAAGCGGTGCTCGTTTAGCCCAAGCGTGACTAGTTCGCCGGGGGTGAGTTTTTCTTTGAAGTAGCCTTGCAGGGCTTGCTCCATCGCAATTCCCACCACGTAAAGACCGATGGTGAGCGCCTGCCAGCGGGTGGAGCCTGCGAGGGCCTGTGGGCCGGTAAAAAGCCTGACCTTGGTAATGCGTGGGTTTTGTAAAACGAGCTGGTTGCGCTCGAGTTGCTGCAGGCTGCCGTCAGGGTTATTGTAAAAAAAAAGAGATGGTCTTGTGGATTCAGTGCTCCCGTGCCCTTTGACTCCGGCTGGTGCAAGTCTGCTGCAGCTAGGATCGTCCCAATGACGGAGGAGGTTTCACCGCCTTCCGTCATAGCAACCACGACATCCTCGCGGGTGATTCCTTGGGCGCTCATCTGCAGTTGGCCGATGAGCATCAGGTCCTCAAAGCCTGGGAGCGAGGAAACTAAGGCCTGATCGCCACCCGTGGCTTCGCCGATCACGTTTTCTGAGCGGTCTGACAATTGTGGGAAATTTTTTTGTACCTTTTGCCAAAACGGCCTCCAGAGTGCGCTTTCTAATTGCATCGCGCGTCTTCCGGTGGGCGCCGCAGCCGTAAAAATAGATCTCCTTTCCGCTTTTCATCGCCTCTGGGTTGCGGGCCAAGAAATCGAGTTTGGCTGAGAGATCTTCATCCACTGATAACAGCACGCGCCAGAGTTTGCTTGATCTCTTGACTCAACTGGAGCGTCTTGGGGTGTCTTTGCTCGGTGCGTAAGGTGTGTAGTGGGTCTTGGGTCTTATGTAAGACGAAATCGGTTGAGCTTGCAGAGCGGAAAAAGGGAAAAGAGCGCTTTTTGCGCTGGCGAAGCTCAGGGCCGCCGAGTGCAATAACCCGACGAGACCAAGGAGTGTCAGGGCTTGTCGGTGCTTGGGTAACGAAAACGTTTTGCGTCTGGATTTTACAGGGACGGTCGTCGCTGCCAAGGTCGAAGGCATCATGGAATCGTTCCCCCGGGGGCCGGTGAATGGTTTTGCAGGCAACGCCTCCTCCTTGGCTGATGGCCAAGGGCTAGCACCCCAGCTGAAGCAAATCAAGTGCTATCCCTATTTCAGTCTCACGCCTTGGGTTGCGAGCCGCGGAGGGCTGCAACTTTTTCCTGGCGTGCTAGCACTTTTTTGCAGGCTAGGGCGTTCCGCTTAGTTCTTTCTCTGGTTGGGGCAAGGGAGGGGTGATAGAGGGAAAATCAGCCAAAAGGTGCAGCATTTCTGGGGGTTGGCACCACGGCTGACGCAGGCCCGGGGGAGTGGAATGGTTTTGGCACTAGTTTTGCACTAGAATGGAGAGTTAAAGCAGGACTGACGCATTTTAGGCTCTGAAAAAAACATTGAAGGTGCGAGAGGGCTGAGAGGGAAAAAAAAGGCTCCAGGGTTCAGTTCAGGCTTGGCAAAAAGATGAGACGGTTTTTAGCTCAAGGAGGAAGCAGCGACATGTCCAATGTATCGACGAATATGGAAGGTTCTTTGAATCCCTATTACGTGCAGAAGCTAAACGACATGCAAGACGTCAACGAGGCTGAGCGCAAGCGCACGAGAGAGAGCAACCAAAAGCAGCTCGATCAGCTGGAGCGCAGGTACGAAGATCTGCTGCATCAGCGCGACGAAGCGACCAGCCACGAGATTCGCTCGGTGCAAGAGGCCGCGGCCCGCTCCTTGCAAGCGGAGCAAGACAAGTACGGTCAAAGTGTTGAGCGCTTGCGGAATGAGACCTATAATCGGCGCGGCCAATCTGACGTGCCGGTGTCCCCGAGTGAGCTTGCGGCCCAAAAAAATCGCGTGGAGGATCTCGGGCAACAGCTCCTGAGCGAGCGGCGAAGCCATGATCAGGAAGAAAAAAGACTGGAAAATCGCTTGCTTGCCCATGAAGATTCCGCGCAAAAGAAATGGGAATCTGATACCGAAACCACGCTGCAGCGAATGCGAGAGATGAACCAAGAGAGTGCGCAGCGTAATCAAGAGTTTTTTCGTGAGGATTTAAAAAAAGCGGATCTGGCCCGCACCCAAGTGCAAGAGGCCGCAAGTCAGCAGGAGCGCCAGAATCAAAAAAGCATTCAGCACTTAGTGGAGCAAAATGACGTGGGCTTAAAGGCGTTGCGAGAACGCCAGGCGCAAAATCTGCAAGCCACGGCGCATCAGTATGCCGATAACAAGCTCGACGCTGAGAAGAAGGCCGCCACGGCGATTGAAAACGCTAATGAGCGGGCTAATGAGGCACTGCGAGCTAAAAATGTGTATCATCAAGCGGAGTTAGATCAACTGAAGGCCAAGCAGAGTCAACCTGTTTTGGATGAAACCCAGCTGCTCAAGCGTCAGGCTAAGGAGCAAGCGGAAGGGGAGCGTACCAATATCGCGCATGAGCGCCAAGCGCATGAAGGGGCCTTGCAGAGGCTTGCTGAGGGTCGCTTAGCAGAGAACAATACCACAGCAGAGAACACCAACCGCAAGCTGCGCGAAATGTCGCAGTCGCAAAACGAAGTGCTGCATAACAAAGAAAATCAGTTTCGCGCGGCGCAAGATCAGCTGCAGCAGGCCTCCAGAAGAACCGTGCAAGACGCCGATCGTTTGATGGATCAAAGTAAGCATACGCTAGCACAAGAGAAGAAGAATTTTGAAGCCGACTTTATCAAGGAGAAGTCTCAGTCGGCTGAGGTTAATCTCGATCATCAGCGCGAGCTAATTGAAGCAAGTAACCGCGCCAAAGAAGACCAGGCTATTTTCTTTAGCAAGGCGATTCAGGATCAGGGCAACGATCACCATTTTCACGAAACTGCGCTGAACGAGGCTTACGATCGCAACCTGAAGCACGAAAAAGTCCAAGCCGAACAGATTCTAGCACAAAATGAAAAGCAGAAAACAGCACTGCTGGATCGCAGCCACCTAGACTCCCAAAAGACTTTGCAAAGCCAGGCTGAGGGTTTTGCAAAAGAGCGGGCCAGTGATCGCAAACTCAGCGAGGCGCAGCTCACCGCCTTAAAGCATCGCGCAGAGTTAGAGCATGGCCCGGAAGCGCTTGCGGTGATCGATCCGAAGACGGTCGATGCTATTCGCAAACCGGTGATTGACAGCTATCAAAAGCAATTAGAAGCCGAGCAAGTGCGCAAGAAGCAGGTCAACGACGTGCTCGAGAAGAAGTTCGTTGATCAGTATCAAAAAGTTTTAGCTGATTTTTCTGAGAAGGAAACCCGGACCTATCAAAAAAATTCACTCGATCAGGCCATGGATCGCTCCCGCTTTAGCGATGCGGTGCAGGAAATTGAGCAACAGGCCAAGAGTCACATTTATGCCCAAAACTCTGAGCATGAGCGATCCAACGAGGAAGCCTTTAGGCGTTTTGATCGCACCTTGAATCAACAGCGCAAGAGTTATGAACAGCTTTTTAATCACGCCGAAGACGTTTTTTCCAATCGCTTGCTCGAAGTCAGGCAAACCCTGGAATCGGAAGTGAAGGATCAGTATCGCAGCTCGGTGGCCAAGCAAAATGAGCTGATTCATGAGTATGAACGACACCTGGCGGATCAGAAAAATCAGTTTGAAGTGCAAATTGAGGACCTGAAAGGGCAAATGAAGGAGGCAGGTCAGCTGGCCGATCGTCGTTTGAAGAGCGAGCTTGAGGCTCAGCAAAAGAGTTTTGACGCGCGCATCGCCCAAAACCAAGCCCAAACCAAAGAGCGCGAGCGACTGCTGGCTCAAGGCTATCAAGACGAGCTCGATAAAGTGAAGCGCAATTATGAGGTCTTAGCCAAAAAACGCAACAGCTAAGCTGTTGCCCGGTATTCGCCCTTTTTTTTTACTGAAGCCTGGGCGCGCTATCCTTTGAGCATGTTTTCAAACTCAGCGACTAAGTCTTTTTCTTTCTGGCTGGTCCCGTCCTCTGCCGTGGTAACAGCGGGCGTGGCGTCAGGCGGTGTTGCATTGCTGGCAGCAGCGCTTGCGCCTGCCGGAGCGGCTACCGGGGCTGGGGTGCTTTTTGCAGTCAACGAGGCCGGATCGATGCCCTGAGCCTTGAGGGCTTTTTTGTAGAGATTATTTTCTTGCTGATAGCGCTTGAGGCTGGAAAGTTCGTCTTCAATAATACTGTATTCTTCTAAGGTTTTCTCTAACTGCTGGATTTTTAGCGCAAAACTTTCTAGTTTCTCACGCTCGACCGCAGAAAACGGTGGGCCTTGATCTTGCGGGGGGGCGGAAGCCAAGGGTTGGATCTTTTTTTGTTCTTCCAGCGCTTTTTCCAGCGCCGTTTTTTCACTCTTCAGGCCGACGATCTGCTGAGCCTGCAGCAGCGATTCTTGCTCCCATTTGGCGCGTTCCTCGGCTAGCCTGTCAAACTCCGCGGCATTGGCAGCGCTGTCGTTCGCTCGCACCCCAAAAAGTTGCATCCTGAGCGTTAGGGCCTGCTGAATCAAGCCATTGAGATAATGATGGACGTCGCCTGCTGGGACGTTGCCCTGCGCCGCGCCTAGAGGTCTTTTCTTGAGGATCCAGAAGCTGAGATAGCGGGTTAATAGAATGAAAATGACTAAAAGCTCAAGTAGAAGAGCTTGGTCAGAGAATTTTTCCAGAAAATAAAGCCAAGGTTTCATCTCTTTATCTTAAAAACTTCTGGCCCCGGTGTCACCTGAAATGTCACTTTAAAAAAATGCTGTTTTTAATGAGTTGAAAAGATGGGGGTTAGCCGCTAAGACTCTAAAGCTTTCAGCCATCGGGTCGGAAATCGCCACTGCCGGGTTTAAGGAGGTGCACTCGGTCAGGCCTCCTGCCTCTTGCACCAGCAGGAGGCCTGCTGCCACGTCCCAGTATTTCACGCCTTCTTCGAAATAACCGTCTGAAATGCCTTGAGCAAGGTAGGCCAGCTCCAGCGCCGCACTGCCCATGCGGCGGCAGGCCCTGGCTGGGCTGAGTGAGCGCGAGCTCATGAAAAACGCCTGCTCCAGTCGGTTGCGGCTGGAAATAGTGAGCTTCTGCTCGTTCAAGTAAGCCCCTTCTCCTAAGACCGCACAGTAGGTGTTTTGGCTTAGGGGGTGATAAATCACCCCCACCACCGGCTGGGATTGCCATTCCACGGCCAAGGAGACGCAAAAGTGCGGGAAGCCGTAAAGGAAATTGGTGGTGCCATCGAGCGGGTCTAAAACGAAGCGGCCTAAGCCTGCTCCTGCAACCGGTGGACTTTCTTCGGAAAAGATGCCAAACTCAGGGAAGTCCTGCCTAAGGATGGCGAGTGCGGTAGCTTCGGCTTCCAGATCAGCCTGACTGACGAGTCCGCCAGTGGGTTTTTCGCGCATGGCAAGCGGCTGACCAAACCATTGACGCAACACCGCACCTGCGGCCTGGGCGGCTTGAATGGCCGTTTTTTTTAGCTTTAAAAGGGCTGGGCCTTGCGGTAAAGTCGTCATCGTGATGAAACTGTAGCAGATGACACTTGCTACTTCCATGAAAGAATTATGTTAGATTCCATCCAATCCTTGTTACCTCCAGGAACCTCCTCTGCGGCTTTGCGTGTGTTGTGTGTGGGGTTTGAAAGTGACTCGCTGACTGAGTTAGAGCGGTTGCTCCACACCTTGGGGCCCATTCCGGTCGGTAGAGTGGTGATTCACTCGCGCAAGATTGATCCCGCCACCTATTTGGGTAAGGGAAAAATTGAAGAGATTGCTGAGCAGTTACTCGAGCTTACAGCCCAAGGCGTTATTTTTGATGGGGAATTGTCGCCCAACCAATTAAAAAATCTAGAAAAGCACTTTCAACTGCCGATCCTGGATCGGCCAGGGGTGATTATTGAGATTTTTTCTCATCACGCCCGGACGCGCGAGGCAAAAACCCAAGTTGAACTGGCTCGGCTACAGTATCTCTTGCCGCGCTTGACCCATTTTTGGAGCCATTTTGAGCGACAACGCGGGGGCGGGACGGGCAGCCGCGGGATGGGAGAAAAGCAGTTTGAGGTCGACCGCAGGCTAGTGAAGGCGCGCATTGCGGTTTTGCGGCAACGACTGGTCTTGATTGAAAAAGAGCGCGGCGTACAGCGTCAGGGCAGAAAGCAGCTCTTCAAGGTGGCTTTGGTAGGCTATACCAATGCGGGAAAATCGACCTTACTGAATGCTTTGACCTGGAGCGAGGTGCGGGCTGAGGACTTGTTGTTTGCCACCTTGGATGCTAGCGTGCGTTCGCTGACCCCGCATTCCCATCCACCGGTGGTTTTAATCGATACCGTGGGGTTTATTAATCAACTGCCGCCGGCGCTGGTGGCCTCGTTCCATTCTACCTTGGAGGAGCTCAAGGAGGCCGATTTGCTGGTGCACGTGGTAGATGCCAGCCATCCGAATGCCCGTCAGCAACTGGAGGTGACGGAGCAGATTTTAGAGAGCCTGGGGGTAGGTGAGAAGCCGCGCCTGCTGGTGCTCAACAAAGCGGATCAAATTGACGGTCCTGGTGCACGCAATCGGTTGCGAATTCTAGCTCCCAAGGCGCTAGTGGTCTCGAGCCTGAAGAAGAAGGATATGCAAAAGTTGCGAGAGCAGATTTTGCAGTTTTTTTACCAGAAATTAGAGCTCTGGGAGGTGTTGATTCCCTACGGCGCAGGCAAGTTAGAAGCCGAGCTGTACGAGTTTGGCGTGGTGGAGCAGAAGCGTCATTTGGAAAAAGGGACATTTTTTCGCTTAAAGATCGATCACGTGCAGGCGAAGAAGCTGGAGCTCGGTAGATATAAGTTATAGGCGAGCGGATGCTGCAGTGGGGTGAGCTTTGAGGGAGATTTGAGGGGGTGGGGGGGGGTGTTAAGGTGAGCGTTAAGTTTTTGCGACTCAAGCAGCTTCTCATCATAAACGTCATTAGCGTCAATAACGGGCAAATACGAAGGACGGATTTGAGGTTTCTGGGCGCGCTTTTGGGAGCGTTGCTGGGTGAAAAAATGCTCTTCCCGCTGCATGCCGGCGAGCTAGGCGGCGCGAACCCTCGGGTCTTGATGCACCGTCCAGCGCCACAAGCTGAGGCTTCCCAAGCGTTGTCGTCTCAAGCGTTATCCTCTCAAGCCCTAGCGACGGAAGATCTCCGAGTGTTTCGTTTTCAACAGGCGACAGAACCCCTCACCACTCTAAAATTATGGCAATGGGAGCCTCCGGCTGAGAACCCGCAGTGGCGCAGCTGGTACCTGAAGCGTGAGCTCAGCTTCTTGCCGCTTGAGGTGCGCAAGGATCACTCAGTTCAGGGGAATTTTCGTCCTCACTTACGGGGGTTTCAAAGCGAGACGCAAGCCTACGTGCGGCAGTCAAGCTGTGGTGGGACCGGTACGGGCACTAGGGGTGCTGGCGAGCCGCAGGGGGGGGGAGCGTGGCAGGGGGGCTTTCGGAAGCTAGAGGAGTTCAGCTGTGTCGCGCGACCGACTTTGCAAGAGGCCATGTGGTCGACTGAAGAAGGCGCCCAGTTTGCGCTCCATCAAGCACAAACCCGGTACAAGCGGCTGGTTGAAAACCATTGGATCCTGCTCAAACAACGGCTGCAGATGTCCTCAGGGATCACCCCGCAGCAAGCAAAAGCCGCTGGCGCAAGCTTGATGGCGCAGTGGCGCGCGCAATTGGAAGCGCAGTGGCGTCAGGAGTTGCAAGCGCTGCGACTGGAGGAGTGGCAGTTTTATCAGTCGCAAGCTCTCCAAGCGGGGATTTGCCCCAAAAAACAGGGGGGGATCCCCGCGCAAGCCACTTTAGCGGACTCAGCTCCCCCTACTGCTGTTGCGGGTCAAGAGTGGGGGGGGACGGCTGCTGCAACCAGCCAAGAGAGCAGTCCACGGTCGTCGTTGTGGGAGTGGGGTTGGCGGGATAGCGGCGACGGCTGCGGTGATGGGTGCGATCATTTCAGGCCACCTTCGGCAACGACGACGGGGGTGGGGGGAGGAAAGCAAACAACACCGCTGCAGCCTCAGGTTCCCCGACTGCTTGTCCAAGCGCCTGCCAAATTATGGCAAGGTCAGTGGAGCGTGCAGCTGAGGATGAATTGGCAAGGACGGAAGGTTCGCGGCTATTTTTTGCTGGATGCTGGGGTGGCACAAAGCAAAGTGTCGCCTGACTGGCTGCAAAAAAATGGCATCCCGTTGCAAAGGCAGCAAGCGCCGGTGGGTTTTTTGCCGCAGCTCAGTTTACAGGGCATGGAGTTGCCCTCGTTACCGTTTTTAATCACCCCGGCGACAAAGTTTTTTGAGCCGCCGCAGTTTGTGGGGAGCTGCTGTGATGGCGTCTTAGGGGTGGATTTTTTATCGCGTTACCCTATGGAGTTTTTTGCGGGAAAATCTTCCGCTTGGCTGAAGATTTGGTCCAAAGAGGGCTTCCCTGGCTGGATCGCAGAAGGCAGCAAGGAGCCTCAGTCTCAGCAGCGTTCGAGTCAAAAACAAGCCTGGGGTGATGGGTTGGCAGGCTTTTTTTGGCTCCCTTTGGTGCAAACGGCGGATCATCAGCTAGTGCATCCCGCCTGGGGGGTGGTGAAAATCGGGCTGCCGTTATGGTCTTTAGCAGCAGACTCCCCCTCCGCATCCGCATTCTTTGCCTTGCCAGGCACGCAAAACGCGCAAGAAGCTCAAGACGGGGGGGAGAGCAGGCATCGCGCTGGTCTTAGAAGTGTTCGTGGGAGTGTGGGTGTTGGTAGAAGTCGACGCGTGACGAGCTCGCATTTTTGGCTGCTTGCCGGGCTAGGACGCTTGGGGTTAGCTGTGGAGCAGGAGGAGGAGGTGGGGGGGGGCACAAAGGCAACAGCAGGCGCCGGTGCTACTGGCATGCAGCAGCAGAGGCTCGTTTTTGCGCAGGCTGGGCAGGCCACCCCTTGGGGGGAGGGCACTGTTGAGGACACGGCACGAGACGAGCTACCTGCGTTGGCCTTTGAGTGGGCCAATCAGCGGTTGTTGTTGTCTGCGGCGTCGTCGGAGACGGCGGAGCCTAAGGGCGGCGAGCGAGTGTTGAAGGTTTTAGGCTGGCTCGCAAGCGGGCAGGCGAGTGGGTCTGAGCGTCTAGCGAGTCAGGATCGGCTGGAGCCGGGACCAGGTGGCGTGAGTGGTCCTGCAGCAGTCCCAAGACCAGCAGGATCGCTCTCGGAGCGCATGCGGCAGGCTGGAGTGCGCGTGGGGGATGAGATTTTAGAGGTCAATGGTCAAAGCGCGGCTGATTTTGATCTGTGGGAAATTGAGCAGCGGCTGCTGCAGCGTCCGCTGCGGCTCAAGTGGCAACGGCGGAAGCAAGGTGAAGTGCCGCAAGGCGGCGCCACTGCAACGGCGCAGGAGCTCCAGCTGCCGTGAAACGGGCGGGCGATCCGTAGGTGACGCGGATGTGACCCTGAGATGTGTCAATCCCGCGCTAGGACTCTGCTTCAGGCTGCAATGGGCTGGAGCTGAGCTGCAAGCGCGTCAAACGTTAGAATTGGGACGAGTTGTTCTTTTTGTTGCGGCTGGGTTTTATTTTTTAGTTCCAGGGCCTCGGTAACATGCAAAGCTGGCGTCGTGTTGGAGGTGTCGTCTTTTTGATAAAACAAGTCAGGCATTTTCAGTTGTTGGGCTGCGACTGAGGACACGATAGCTTCCACCGAATCGACGATCAAGCCAAAGTGTAAATCACCTTTTTTGAAGATCAAGACTTTGCTCGGGCTGGTGTGGATGGCAGGCGGGTAACCCAACAGTGCTCGGCCGGCGATGAGAGTGACGAGTTCGCCTCGCAAATTGAGAATGCCCTGGCAGTGGGGTGGGAGGCCTGGGGGATGCAAAAGGACGGTGGGGGGTTGGATGATTTCTTTGACTTCGTGAATAGAAATGGCAAAGGGCGTTTCTACGGTGAAGGTGATAAAGGTGCGGCGTTGTTCTTTTGTGCTTTGCTTGAGATTTTGGGAGTTTTTGGCTTGATAGATCCGGGAGTGGCCGTGGGTCATGTCCTGGATTTCTTGGCGCGAGAAGATCTGCTCATGCTCGAGTAAGAGCAGGTCTTCTTTTTCTGGCAAAGTGATCAGGCCGCTAAAGATCTTGGCGTGGTCAGCAGAAAGTAAAGGAAAGGGCTTAAGATCCGGGGGGTAGAAGCTGACGAGATTCTCGACGCGCTGGACGAGTATGCCAAAGCGTTCGTCTTGCAGGCACATGACAATGATCCTGCGATCATCGAGTGCTCCTGTGGCGTGCGGCGGGGGTGGGGCAGCGGTGGTCGTGGTTGTGATCGTCTCTAATTCTGTTTTTGGGTAGCCTAGAAAGGCGGCAAAATCGACTACAGGCACGGTGGTGCCCCGGGAGTCAATTGATCCTAAGCAGTAGGCGACTGAGATGATTGACTCATTGATTTTTTCAAGCTTAAGAATTTCTTGAATTTGATCAATCTTGATGGCACACAGTGCCCCACCCACCTGAAACGAGATGCATTGCTGGCGCTGGCCCCGCAGTTGGGTTTTTTGTGGTGGTTGCGCCTTGGGGTGAGGGAGGTGCTTGAGGACAAAAAGGGCGTCTGCCGCAAGAATTTGGATCAAGCGCCTGCCTTGGTCTTTCTTAAATGCGCCGCTAATCACCGCAAGTTCGCCCGCTTCATCGACAAATTCCGATCGCTCCTCGCTGAGACTGGGGAAAATCTCGCCGGTGCGATCAAACAGCAGGCCGATGCAATGGCCGTTCAGTTTCAGGATGGTGATTTTCTGGTGCGTGCTGCCAGCCGGCATCTTGAGTAACTTTTTCAAATCCACCACCGGGATGATCATGCCGCGTAAATTGAGGAGGCCTAAGACGTAGGCAGGGGCCAGCGGTAACGCGGTGTAAGCTGCAGGGGGGTTGATCACCTCTTGGATTGTGGTCACGGGCAGGGCAAATTCCGAGTCGTTGAGGAAGAAGGAGCCAAAAATTTCGCGCTTGTTTTTTTCTTCCTTGTCTGGCGCTCGTGGGTCGTCTGGCAGACCCGTAACACGAGCAGTCTGCGCAGAGGGGGCGTCTAGGGTAAGCAGCGGCGCGGGATCGTCGCTAGCAGGCTTGGGGGTGGTGGTGTCGTCGGCTGAGGGAGGGGCTGTGAGTGTGGGTTCCATCGTGTTTTCTTCCTTTCAATCGCGCTGCATCGCGGCCACGCGCTCAATGGAGTAGCTGCCGTCAAGCGAGCACAGGGTGATTTTGCGACCTTCTTCACCGCCCCGCTCTAGGTAAGTAGGTTGTATCCCGAGCAGCTCAAGCTGGTGCAAGGCTTCTTGTAAGTTTTGTGATCCCACAAGGTTTTGGGTGGTGTGAGCGCCAGGCTGGGTCAGGTTGCCGCCGCCAACCACGATCACTTCCAGCTCGGCGAGGTCTTGCGACTCTAGGTTCATTAAGGCCACCAGGCTTGGAATGGCTTGGTTGACGAAACGCCCACTCATGGCAAAGCTGGGTTCGTGGTTGATGGGGAGCAAGCAATGAGCCAGACCGCAGAGTTGTTTTTTCTTCCAGATAAAGGCAACAGCCACGCAAGAACCGAGCAGGCTTTTGAGGACTTCGCCGTGTTTGGCGATTTTCACTTCTCCCATGTGAACCATGATCTCGGCGACACTCATGGCTTGGTTCCCTGTTGCGGTGGGGCTTGGAGGGCGGCAGGGTGTGCTTCAGGTTTTTGGTAGATGAAGGGCTCAAGCGCAAGGTAAGGGGTCTGGATGTGAGACAGGGACTCGGACTCACCAATGATCAGTCGTCCCAAGCCTGCCTTGAGTTTTGCTGCGAGTAGCGCTAAGACGCGCTCTTGATCTTGATTGGCAAAATAGATCAAGACGTTACGAAGCAAAATTAAGTCAAACTGCTGGCTAGAGAGGATCAGGGGGTGAAATAAATTATGCTCTCGAAAAATAACATGGGCTTTCAGCTCTGCTCGCACTTCGTACCCTGAGGGTCCAACGGGCTTTAAGTAGCTTGCAAACCACTCGGGTTTGCTCTGCTGAAAAAGCTCTACGGCCCTGCCCTCATAGCGTCCCGCTTGACACCTGGCAATCATCTCGCTGGAGATATCGGTTCCAAGGATTTGGTAATGAAACTGGGGGTGCTGCATTTTGAAGGCCTGGCAAGCGGTGGCAAGCGAGTAGGTTTCCTCGCCCGAAGCGCTTGCGGCAGACCAGACCTGGAAGACGCCTTGGGGGTTTTGTGCTAGCCACTGGGGGAGTAGTTTCTCAGAAATGTAATCCCAGATGCGGGGGGTGCGAAAAAAATAGGTCTCGTGGGTGGTAATCAGATGGATGAACGTCAGAGTTTCGCTGGGATCGTTTTTACAGCACTCCAGATAGGCTTCAAAATGCGGTAAGCCTAGCTGGGTGGCACGCTTCCTCACGCGCCCTTCGACCATCACTTTGCGATTGGCAGCCACCGTCATGCCAGTCAGGTGATGGATCAGCGTCAGAAACTGCTGAAAGCACGGTTCACTGAGGGCTGCAAACGGTTTGTCTAGGGTGAGTGTGTTGACGTTTTGGGGGTCACTCATGGTTTTTGTGGGTAGACGCTTTAAGCTGCAAACTTCTGCACAGCCGCCCGCAGTTGATCCGACCCCAGCGCCAGATCTTTGGCCGATTGCGCAATCGAGTCGGAAGAAATGGCTGATTTCTCCGTGCCATCAGCCACCTGCTGAATGGCCGTCGCCACGTACTTGGCCGCGGTTTGTTGTTCCTGGGTGGCCACCGAGATCTCAGAAATCGCTTGGGTGGTTTTCCCCACCCCATCGACGATTTTCTTAAACGCCTGGGCTGCTTCTTTGGAGACTTCTCCCCCCTGCGCTACCCGCTTGACGGACTCGTGGATCAGCTTGGAGATGTCTTTGGTGGCTTGGGAGGAGCGCTCAGCGAGTTTGCGCACTTCATCAGCGACCACCGAGAAGCCTAAGCCGTGCTCGCCTGCACGCGCGGCTTCAATGGCTGCATTAAAAGCCAGCAAGTTGGTTTGTCCGGCAATTTCGCTAATCACTTTGACAATCTCGTTGATCTCTTCTGAGGATTTATTGATCAATTCCATCGCCTCAAACGACCGGGCAATGGCTTTGGTCCCTAAATCGGCTTCTTGTTGCGTGGCTTTGGCAAGAGTGTCTGCAGATTTTCCGTTTTGGGCGATGGAGGCAATCGAGGCGCTGAGCTCCTCAACTGAAGCATTCATCTCCTCGGTGGTGGCACCGAGCGATTGTGCGCCTCCGGCCACCGTGGTGGCTTGGGTGGCAATATTTTTGGTTTTTGCGACAAAAGTATCGGCAATTTGGATGAGTTCCGTGACCAGTGCCTTTTCTGAGGTGACCTTCTCGGTGATGTTCACGGCAAACTTCACCACCTTGATCACCTTGTGGTTTAAGTCCAAGATGGGATTATAGCTGGCTTGCAGCCAAACCGGTTTGTCAGTATGGTCGAGCCGCTGGTAGGTCCCAGCCGCGTGCTCGCCCTCGCCCCGTTTTCTCCAAAACTCCTGATACTCTGCGCTCTTTGTTTCCTCGGGGAGACAAAACATGCGGTGGTGTTTGCCCTGGATCTCATCTAAGCGGTAGCCCATGGTTTTTAGGAAGTTCTCGTTGGCAGTCAGCACCGTGCCGCTCGGCGTAAATTCAATCACAGCCTGGGTTTTGTCAATGGCATTCATCTTGCCTTCAAACTCGGCGTTACGCAGCTTGCTTGCCGTCACGTCGGTGGCGAATTTCACGACCTTAAAAGGCCTGCCGTTGGCATCTAAAATGGGGTTATAAGAGGCGTTGATCCAAACTTCTTTGCCTGATTTGTGGAGCCGTTTGTACTCAGCCGCTTGAAACTCACCACGCGCTAAGGCGGCCCAGAAACGTTGGTACTCCTGGCTATCGCTATAGGTGGGTTCACAAAAGATCCGGTGATGCTTACCTTGCACTTCGTCTAAGCTGTAACCCATGGCTTTGAGGAAGTTTTCATTAGCAGTTAGGATCGTGCCATCGACATTAAACTCAATGATCGCTTGGGCCTTACTGATTGCCGTGATCTTGCCTTCAAATTCCGCATTGCGCAGTTTTGCAGCCGTCACGTCGGTGGCAAATTTAATAACCTTGATGGGTTTGCCAGTGGTGGAATCAAAAACTGGGTTATAAGAGGCATTGATCCAGACTTCTTTGCCTGATTTGTGGAGGCGCTTGTACTCGGCTGCTTGAAATTCCCCGCGCGCTAGACGGTTCCAGAAACTGTGGTACTCGCTTGAGGCCGCAAAGACCGGGTCACAAAACAAGCGATGGTGGCGGCCTTGAATTTCCTGCAAGCTATATCCCATGGTCTTAAGAAAATTGTCGTTGGCCGTCAGAATCGTGCCATCGAGCTTAAACTCCACAACCGCTTGCACCCGGTTCAAAGCCGTCAGCTGCGACAAGGCTTCTTGGGCCGAGAACGCCCCCTCACGAGCAGAGGTGGGGTCTTGGGGGGTGGAGTCGGTGGCAGTGTCGCTCGGAGTCAGATTCAAAGTGGGTACAGCTTGCATGAGGGTGCTCTCCAGGGGTCGTGGGGTTAATTCATGAGGTGCAGGGGTGGTCAAAAAGCTAAGCAGTCAGACTAAGAGATCAAATGACGAGCTTTAGTTTTTTTCGGTAATATTGAAAAAAGCTTGAGTATTTTTTGCGCGTCACCAGGGTCGCCTGATCCTAGGCCTTGACCTGCGTGAGGGGGTGTGTCTTGAGTGACTGGTCAGTACGTTGAGGATCGAGCAAGGCTTTTTTCCGGGGGAGTGCGGGTAGTATGATTTGCGGGGTGGGGGTGGGGTGAAGGGGAGAAAAGCCTCGAAAAACCTTGGGTTTTTCACCGGGTGGCCTTCAGGCTGAGACGACCCTAGAGACGATCTCGGAGACGATCAAATTTTTGAAAACGAGGCGTCTGGAAAACAGCGCTCAAGCTGCCAGCGGTGATGAGGGATTGCAGTTGAGGGCTGGGGATCGACAGCGCCTAGGCTGGAAAGCTCCGGCTTGCCTGGTGGCTGAGGAGCTTTCGGCTGGGCTTGCGCCTGATGATCGGGCGCAGAGCGCACCACGGCCACAAGCTCGTTTTCATAATAACAGCCGGCAAGAAGCGGAAGAGCGGGGAGAAGAGGGTCGGCTAAACTGAGACTTCCCAGCACCGCTTGTTGTCCGCGAAAAAGCGCCAGACGCTGGGCGGCTGTGACCTCGATGCGAGGAAAGTCCGGGAGCAGCTGCGAAAACGGGATGAAGCTTGCGGGTGGACCATTCGGCGTTGCCAGTGCTTGCGCCAAATCGGGAAGGGCCTGAGCTTTGGCAAGCGTGAAGGACCCCGATTGCGTGCGCCTCAGGCTATCGAGTAAGGCTAAGGTCTGCATTTTTTTGGCCAAATCGCTTGCCAGTACCCGGATGTAGGTGCCCGAGCTGCAGGTGACTTGAAAGCGGCCGCGTCCCTGGGTCAGCTCCAGGATCTCAAAGTGGAAGATCTGACGCAACACCGGGTCGCGCTCGATTTCCAGGCCCTGTCTGGCTAATTTATAAAGCGGCTGGCCCTGGCTCTTTTTTGCAGAAAACATCGGAGGCTCTTGCCAGTAAGCACTTGCGGTGAAGCTGCGTGCGGCGCTTTGCACTTCGGCAAGCGACTGCGGGATACTGCGACACCGCTCATGCACCGGGAGGG
>JAYTHP010000043.1:0-6095 GCA_043732485.1 Oligoflexia bacterium | reverse complement strand
CGATTGCCCTAAGTCGGGCAATCGTGGCGTGCGTTTGGCGCTGGGCGGATTGAGCCCACTGACTTGAAACATTGATTCACCGACGCCCAAGCGATCGCCGGACTTCAGTTCCCCTTCCCGCACCAGCACGCCGTTGATAAAAATACCATTACTGCTGTCAAGATCCTTCACCGTTACCTTCGTCCCGCTACAGCTGATCACGCAGTGATTTTTTGAGACCTTAGCCGAGTTCAACACCACCTGGTTCCCAAGCTGACGCCCGATCGTCAGCTCCACCCCCTCATGCAAGGCGTAACTGGTTCCGCGGTTCGGTCCGCTTAAGGCTCTTAACTTATACATACGAGTTCCCCGGGTTGCAGGCGCGGATGCAAAGCCAGCAATCCCGCTGGCAGCTCAAGCGTCGCGGAAGCCGAGCCGTCGCGCACCGGTAGCATTTTCCACGGTGGCAAAGCGGCACGCATGGAAGTGATCCGATACGTGCGTGCTCCTGGTGCTTGGCGCTGAGGCTTAAGGCGGGCAAAAGACGTCTCCGTCTCCGTCTCCTCCACCGGCTTCAAAAATAGCACGTCTATGGCGAATTGCATGCCCCACATGTGGATGTCATTGCAAGGCTCAAGGAGCAGCGCCTGCTTGCCTAGCTCAAAGGAGTCGCGCCCGAGCAGCCCTTGCAGCCGACTGACAAACGAGGTCGCCTTCTCGGCGTGCGTGGCAAGCACCGTTTGCTTTGCCAGCCACACCACCTGAAAGTGCACGGACGCGAGGAAGCCTGGAGTCGCAGCAGTGTTGCGTTGGGGGTAGTGGTGGGGGTTAAACTTTTGGTCCATAGATGTAGCCAATTAAAATCGGAGCCCCAATCATCAAGAAGACGGTGGGGACGATGAATAAAAAGATCACCAGCATGATGTAGGTCGGAGCGCGTGCGCCGGCTTTTTCCGCAGCCAGCATCCGCTGGGCGCGCACGGCTGCCGATTGTTGTCTTAAAATTTTACCAATCGAGGCCCCCATCTGATCGGCTGAGATGAGGATTGCGACAAACGAACTCATCTGCGTCAGATCAATCCGCAAGGCCATCTCACGCAGGGCTTCTTGTCTGGACGAACCCACCTTAATTTCTTTTAGCATTTGCGAAAACTCCTCGACTAAGGGGCTAGGATTGGCTTTTTCTACCACCTTGCCGATGGCTGCGACAAAATCAAGCCCAGCTTCAGTCGATAACGCCAGCAAATCGACGATAAAAGGCATCGAGCGGATCACTTTTTTTTGTCGCGCACTGACTTGCGCGTTTACCCAAAAGTTCGGATACCACCAGCCCACCCCCCCGGTGGCAAGGATCTGCAAAATCGTCAAATTCATGACACCTAAGACCACCAGCATGCCTGCAAAAATAGGGAAGAGAAAAATATTGATCACTTTAAGCGCCAAAAACTCATCCGGGGTGATCTCGTCTTTTAAGCCGCCTGCAATCAACTTACGGCGGAAAAAAACTCTTTTTTCATTCCAAAAAGCCTTGCCACGAATCATCGGCACACCGTACTGGGTGATCAGCGGGCGCAAGAGTTTGACTAATCGGTTGGACGAGGGGCGATCGCGCTGATCGCCTAGATTGTCTTGCGCCAGGAGCGCCTCTTGCTCCTGCACCGCCATACGGGTGAGGGAAAAAACGCTCGCAAAAACAAGCACATAAGCGACACAGAGGATGAGTTCTCGTTCTGAGATCAGTGAAAAATGCAACACGGATTTGGCTCTCTTTCCCTTCGTTGCTCTATCGTCGCAATTTTTTGTTTTAATGAGCCTAAGTTTTTAAAAAAACCAAATAAAAACAATCACCCTTTACCTTAGGCCCCCCCCCACAACTTGCCCCTCACCTCCTGTCTGTCCTTTTTTTGCCAAGGGCTTCAGCGTCGACCGAATGATGGTCATGGTGATAGTGCTGATAAGAGAAAGAGAGAAAGAAGGGGGGAGGTGAGGGAGAGCGCTTGGGGGTGTTTTTCGCTAGTCAAACGCGCGCTCAGGCTTTAAAGTGAGAGGGGAGTCGGGCAACCAGAGACCTAAAACCAGCCCCCGAGGACCCTAAATTCCATGATGCCATCCACCTCTGTCCATCCCACCAATCACCACAAGTCCACCTCACTCAAACAACAAGCCAAAGCTGAGCTCGGACAACTCTTTTTAATGGGTTTTGAAGGACTGGAACTGGCAAAAGGCACACGCCATTTTCTCGATCTAAACCAAATTGGCGGGGTGCTGCTGTTTAGTCGCAACTACGAGAACCCCTTACAAGTGGCCAAGCTGATTCGTGAGGTCCAAGCCACTCGTAGCTCCAGCCTGCCGCTATGGGTGAGCGTCGATCATGAAGGGGGCAGTATCCAGCGCTTTCAAACTGGATTCACCCGCATTCCAAGCGCCCATCTTATTGGTCAAACCGGTTCTCCCAAAATTGCTTTTCAAATTGCTGAAATCATGGCGCAAGAGCTGCGCGCTGTCGGGATTAATCTCAACTTCTCACCCGTGGTTGACATCCACACCGAACCGAAAAACCCGGTGATCGGCGAACGGGCCTTTGGCAACACGCCCGAGGCTGTGGGCTCCATGATCACGGCGGTGATTCGCGGTCACCTCACTCACCACGTCCAGCCCTGCATGAAGCACTTCCCAGGCCACGGCGACACCCTGCAAGACTCGCACTTTTTCTTACCTCAGGTGGCAACCTCAGCTGAGATTTTACGCACCCGCGAGCTCGTCCCCTTTCAAAAAGCCATCCATGCGCGCTGTCCTTTTTTAATGACGGCCCACATCCAGGTGCCAGCCTTAGATCCTGAGCATCCGGCGACCTTTTCCTCGCTAATCTTAAAAAATCTCTTGCGCCAGGAACTTGGCTACTCCCAGATCATCATCAGCGATGACCTCGAAATGAAAGCCATAGCCGATCACTATCACCCGGCTGAGATCCCCAGGCTAGCGTTAGAAGCAGGCTGTGATCTGTTGTGTTATCGCTCCGAGGCCGCTTGCGGCGCCGCGCTGGAAAGTTTAAAGCAGGACTTGGAGCAAGACCGCCTCGATCCTCAGGTAGTGCTCACGGCAGCCCAGCGCTTGAAAACCCTCAAGCAAGCCGTCTTGCTCCCGCATCAACCGACTGAAATGCAGCGCATTGCCGAGTGTGTGGGTATCCCGGCTCACACTGAGAAGATCCAAGCCCTTCTGCAGGGTCGGTAACCCCCTCACAAGCGCGAGCCGCGGAGGACGTTCGGCTGAGGCGAAGGGTGACTCCCATAGAGTAGGGAGACTTTAGGGAGACGGCGGGGAGACTTTAAGCCGCTTCACCACTGGAAGAGCCGTTGCTGCCTGCCCGGGCGAGTTTGCGCTTATCCAGGTGATACTTCTCGACTTTCATGATCAAGCCTGCACGCGAGATCCCCAGCTCCTTGGATAACCGACTTTTATTCCAATTGGTGCGCTTCAAGCCGTCACGGATCATCACTTTCTCAAGATCCTCTAGCGCGTCCTTGAGTTTTCCTGACACTCGTGTCCCTTGGATTTTACCCTTGTCACCAAAATCACGAATGCGGGACGAGAGCAGTTCGGACGGGATTTTTTCTTCGTCACCTGACAAGACGAGCAGACGCTCGACTTCGTTCTCCAGCTCCCGGATATTGCCAGGCCAGGGGTAATCAAAAAACTTCTCAAGCGTGCGCTTAGCAAAGGACTTGAGCGGGATGTTTTTCTCCTTACACCCTCGGTTCATGAAATGATCGACCAGAATAGGGATGTCTTCTTTACGCTCTCTGAGAGCAGGCACCCAGAGGTTAATGACGTTGATACGGTAGTAAAGGTCTTCGCGAAAGATCCCGTCCTCCACCATCTCTTTTAAGTCCTTATTGGTGGCCGCCAAGACTCTGACGTCGACCTTGACTAAATCATTACCGCCCACCGGCGTGAACGAGCCTTCTTGCAAGACGCGCAGTAATTTGACTTGCATCGCTTGGGGCATGTCGCCAATTTCATCTAAAAACAGCGTGCCGTGATCGGCAGTCTCAAGCAAACCCTTTTTATCGCGAATCGCGCCCGTGAAGGAACCCTTAACGTGGCCAAAGAGCTCACTGTCGAGCAGGTTTTCATTAAACGCCGAGCAGTTGACCGTGATGAATTGACGATTCTGGCGCGGCGAATGAAAATGAATCGCCCGCGCGATCAATTCCTTACCGGTGCCGTTTTCTCCTTGAATCAGCACGGTGGACTCGGAGCTGCGGATCTTATCCAGCAATGCATAAAGATCTTGCATCGGCTTGGCTTTACCGATCATTGAATCGTAACTATAGCGATTACCAAGCTCACTGTTTAAGGCAATAATGCGCTCTTCGCGTTTAAAGATTTCCATGTGAAAGGTATTAATTTCTTGTGCCACTAGGTCAATCAGCTCGTAAAAGTACTGCTTTTGCCCGTCATCCAAGACCTTCATTTGCTTCAGCGCCTGCTCAAAGCCCAGCTGATCAACCACTGCCAGCAGCCTGTCATCGCCTGCTTTTTTAAGTGGACTCATCCCCAAAGCAGTACTCTCCTCCGTCAGCGCCTGCAGCCCCCCACTTTCGAGATAGGAGCACGCCACCACGCTGCCTAAGAACTCATTTTCTCCCATAATCTTGGAGATAAAAAACTTCTCAATCCCGCCTGGTCCGGTTAACACCAAATGCTGTTGCGGGCTTTTTTGAATGGTTTCGCTTGCGTGCTTCAAGGACTCGAGAAACAAGGCGCGACCACCCTTCTCGTTTTTTAGAAAAACTTGGGTCAGTGGGCTCTTAAAGCCTAAACTTGCGGCGCTGGCATCAAAATTGCGAATCTGACCGCGCTCATCTAAAAACAAGATATCGGTATGAAACCACTGCGACACGATATCCTCTAGCTTGCGAATCACATGAATATGCTTTAAATCGTCCCAACGAATCATAAGACCCCCGGTCCCTTCTTCTACCAAAAAACCAAAAAATCGCACGACGCTTACGTCCTTACCGCACTCAGGCTTTACTCAAGCTTTCCTCAGAGCCTTAGAACTGCTCATCACCCGGGGCTTGACATCAGCGAACAGACACTTGAGCAACCTAAGGCTAGGACAACGCTCACCCCATAGCCGAGACTTCATCAATCCCGCGTTTTTCTATCTCAAGTCTTTGCTTCGGTGCTTTAAGCTAAAAACTTAAATGGCGTGTCATCCCCCACCCTGCCGCCGCCAAGACCCCCCCCCGTGTCGTTTTGCCTCGATGAAAGTCACGTCCCAACACAAAGTGGGGATGGCAATTTTCTGGTGAAAAAGAATGCGATAAAATCAAAACCATCCCCCCGAGGAGCGATGTTGATGCGAGCGCGGGGATGATCGACGAGAGTAAAAACAGGGCCAGAATTGGCTGAAGTATGTTATTTTACTCAGCAAAAGAAGAAGTTTAATGTTTTATCTTCTTCCCAAGACGACTTTCGAGCAACGCCAACGCATGAAGCTCGGGGCACGACGCGAGAAGCATTTATTTGAGAATAACTTTAAAGAGAGGTGACATAAAACGCACGCAATCTTAAGTTGCAAGAAACCTCGCAGCCATGGCGGATCTTACCAGACTTTCCCAAGCAGAAGCTGCAGCCATTGAATTTCGAGCTCAGCTCATTGATAAAATTATCAAGAAAGTTCAGGAAAAGGCTGCATCCATGCTCAGGTGGCTAAATTAGCCAAAACCTCAAGAACAAGAATCGCTAATATTTTGAATAATCACACTCTCGAGGTATCGAGAGGCTTGCTTCTTGTAATTTTGCACGCTCTTGGCTACAAGGTCTAAGTAGTTGCTGCCGCGAAATTCACCTCTAAAATCGACTTTTAAGCTCAAATTTTTTGGATTTTAAGGGAATTTTAATTTTTTTTAGTCTAAAAACAGCTTGAAATCAAAAAAAAATGCTGATCTTCTTAGTTTAGACAAAAAGAAAGGATCAGCACCCAATGAGTTTCTCACTAGATGGGCTAAACGCCAAGATAAAAAAATCAGAAATCACCATAAAAGTAAAAGCAAGCCACCCCCTCATCATGCTCGCCAATGAGATCCCTTGGGACGAGCTCTGGA
>JAYTHP010000042.1:0-6139 GCA_043732485.1 Oligoflexia bacterium | reverse complement strand
CCCTGAAGGGCCGAGTGTTCTTCGTGGGGGGGGTGATGATGTTGGTGGTGTTGGAGCTATTTTGCGCAGCGCACTGGCGAGTCACGTTTGAGTCTCGGCCAGCTCGGATTTCGCCGGTTCGTCAAAAAAACCCCTTATGGTCAACATAACTAGCTGAGATTGCGCTTGAAATGAAGAGAAAACTAGCCTCGCGTAAGCTTCTGTTCAAAACCGCTTAGTTTTATGGGGCTTCAGCAAATCCCACCTATTTCGGAGTTTGGGGTTTGCGGCAGAGTTGTCAATTGAGGGGGTTTTTGAGTCAGCTTGAAAGCTGATACTAGGTGTGAGCCCCCCAGGTTACTCCTGGGTTACTCGTGATGAGAAAAAAAAGTGGACGTTTCAGGGGCTAGGTGGGTTTTGGATCGGTGGAGTTGACGATTCTTGGAGTGAGATTTACAGCATCAAGGGGCCTTGGGTGATTGTTCCAGGCGGTCATTTTTGTGGTAACGTAACGTAAAAGAAAAAGCGGCGGGCCTCGTCTGCTGCATAATCCGCTTCAAGTTGATCAGCACTCGACTGAAACCGTTTGGCGGCAGGCATGCCGGGGCTCGTGAAATTCATGGAACTTTTGCGGGTTTGCGGCAAGCGGGGCCGTTCCCGCGGTGTGCGAGCTGACGCCTCAAGGACTCAAGAAGCTGTGGAGGTGACTGAAGTGCCATGACTCGTGACAGTCGCAGCCAGTCATCACATTGGACGTCGCACTTTGGACGACGTTTCCTTGTTTCGCCAGGAGCGTTTTGAAGTAGGACGCTGAAACTCATTCCCTATCTCACAGCTGCAGGGGGACTTAAGGAGTCTGAAAAATTGCTACAAAAACTCAAGTAACCCATCACCGGTGCCTATGGCAAGCAAGGTTTACAGTGGTGGGAGCAGTTGCCCCAAAGGGTCGCAGAAGTGAGTGCGTCTTGGCACTTAGAGGATCTGATGACCTATGAGCCTCTCTCCTGAAGCTAGGCCGCGTATGGCACTCAAAAAAAAGACTCCACCGCCTTGCGGCAAAAAGTAGTTCTAAAAATGACCTTCAATACGTTAGATTTTAAGCGTGAGCTCCTTGCGCTTCAGAGATTTTCTCAGGGAGCTTGCGTGAGAGTCTTGGCAGTGAATCAAACGAGGCAAGCGCTCGTGTTAGAGTCATTAGTTCCTGGAACTGAGCTGCGCTCGAGCTCACTGACGCCTGCGCAGACGATTGCAGTCTGCTGTGAGGCGGCTTGCAACCTGCATCAAAATCAGTCGCTCGGTTGCGGACCTCCGTATGCTGATGACTCATTTCCGTCAGTCTTGACGCTTTTAGAAGGTTTTGAACGTGACTAGTTTTTTCCCGTGCCAGGAGAAGCGCAAAAATTTCAGGAGATTCTTATATTGGCTCGGAAGTTCAACAAAGAACTGATGTGCGAGCCCTTAGGCGAGCTGCGTCTGATTCACGGTGATCTCCACCGTGGCAATATTTTGCTTCATGAGGGTCAGTGGCGCGTCATTGATCCTAAGGGCTACTAGGGGACACTTTACCGCGAAGTGTGGCCCTTTGTGCATGAACCCGAACTTGATATTCCTTGAATTGCGAAGCGTTTACAGCTGGATGAAGCTTGCTTGTTGCGCTGGCGTCTGATCCAAACGATGAGTGCCGTGACTGGCTGTGTGACAGATCAGGTGGGCAAACTATTTTTGGATTAGCAGAAAAAATTTTCGTTCTCCTGAACTCAGGTAAGTGAGCGCAGTCAACTTGCTGTTTTTCAAGTTCCATTCTCTACCTCAAGAGTTAGCAGCGCGGGGCCTCTGCCTGTGGGCGGCAAACGACAGTTGGACTAGTTCCCTGCGAGACATTGACCTTCAGGCTGGAGGACTCACTTGACCTTTGTCAATAAATCCTGACCAGAAAGGTTTTTTTGGCTTCTCAAACAATTTCCTGAATGGAGGGGGGGTGTGTGTGCGGGTGAGGCTCAGAGACTTTTGCTCTTGGATCTTGCTCTTGCTTTAAGAGGAAAATTGCTCAGTGAGAGGTTAATTTGGTGCCGAGGACCAGAATCGAACTGGTACGGCCCTTTCGAACCGCAGGATTTTAAGTCCTGTGCGTCTACCGATTTCGCCACCCCGGCGGCCTTTAAAAGAGTTTTCTCGGTCGTAGGGTGTGTGGCAAGAAGACCGCACAAAGATACCTACTTCTGAGTTCTTCTTGCTACGCAATTTTCTTGGCAATGTAAAGCAAAATGAGGTTTCAAAGCCGCAAAGAAGCGTCAAAAAAGTTTTAGGCGGCTTTTTTGCCAAATTGAGGGGATTCGTTTTAGGGTGAGGGCCTCTCAGGCACAATGAGGTAGCGGTTTTTTTCAACGCATGGGGAGCGTTGGGTCTGAGACACTAGAGAGGGCAGGTGGGAGGGCGGGGATGGGAGGTAGCAAGGCGTGTGCTGGTGAGGCGGAGGATTTACAAAAAAAGGGTGGCTGGGAGGAAAAAGTCTTGGGTGAGCGGAGAGAGTTGCTTTTCTTTTTTGAGTTTTTCTTTTAGACTTAGAGTCTGATCCCCAAAATAAAGTCACACGGCTCGAGATTTTTTTTCCTTTAAATTATGCAAAATTTTCTTGATCAAGGCCTACCGAGCCTTCAACCCTTGCTCATCCGGGGCGTGCAACTCGTGGCAAAAGGTGCTTACCATTTGCAGGGTTATCGCTGGAAAATGCGCAGTCGCGGGGACTTGCGTTTGGGTTATTGGCATAAAGTTTTTCGGCCAAGAGACCCCCGGCATGCTTATCCTCGGCGCTTGGTCTTCATTCCTGGGTTTGGTGACACCCCGCTGTCTTGGATGCCGGTTTTAGGTTTGTTGGATCCGGTCTTGCGACGCCCGTTTGACGAAGTGATGCTGGTTGATTTTCCAGGCTTTGGGGGCGCTTTGCATCAGCAGGGAGCTGCGCCCTCGATTGATCTCCTGAAGGAAACCCTCGACGATCTATTGGACTCCTTGAAGCCCCATACGATCCTCGGGCATTCCTTAGGGGGTTGGCTTGCTGCCCAGTATGCTGCGGATTGTGGCGTCAAGAATCGGCCGCGGGTCAACCGTCAAAACTATGCGGGTCCGCAAAAATTACTGTTAGCAAGTCCCTTTGGCGTGTTTGAGGACCCGGATTCTCATTTATTCTTGCAATCGCTTTTCCAGCAAAGTGGCGAATACGGCATGGCGGTTTTGAAGCCCCATTTGTTTTATAAAGAGCCTAAGTGGGTGACGTTTTTGGACTACTCAATGGAAAGCTTTATCAAAAGGCCTGATATCCAGCAATTTATTCGCAGCTTCAGTTTGCGGCACCTCGCCACCCAGCGGGTGGATCAGATTCGGGCGCAGGTTTGCCTGTTGTGGGGAGAGCAAGATGCCATGATTCCAGCCGCGTTGGCCCATTTTTGGCTCAAATCTTTGGATGCCTCGCAGGGGAAAAAGCACGAGGTGGCTTTTCTGAAAAACGTGGGCCATAGTCTGCACCTGGAGAGTCCAGTGCTCACAGCCGGCGTTTTAGGGCAGTGGCTGGCAGAGCAATCACCCCATCCCTTGGGGAGTCGGTGGTGGCAAGTCTTTAAGCAGTCTGAGGAGCAGGCGCCCCGGTGATGCGTTGCTGGGTGAGTAGGTGATGAGTCAAAAAATGAGGGGTGCGAGCCAGGTGGTGTGGGTGTCAACTGGCGGCGGCGGCGCGACACAGCGCTGATCCGTTACGTGCTTGAGTTGGGTCAAAAAATCGCTCATGAAGGTCAATGAGCGCACGAGAAGAAAAGTGTAGGTTGTCACATGAGTTTCATGAGTTTCATGAGTTCTAAGTTGAGTCACAGGATCGGTTACCAGGTCAATGACCGGTTCAATGATCAGTCGAGGGCGAAGCTGCCGTTGCCAAGCGCAGACTTGAGTCCACAGCCAAAGCAAGCGCGGTGGGGTGGTCGGCAAGCAGCAGCAGCGTCCGTGTGGGTGGCGGTGTGGCTGGGGCTGAGCGTTGCGCTTGTGCCTTGGGTTCACGCCGACCCGGTGGCGCAGGTGGCTGTGGCCAGTCCCGATTTTTGTCACCTCTGGGAGGACGAGCAACAGATCACCCATATCCACGCTGGCGATGAAGTGTCAGCGGTGCGTTGCATGGGTTATTTGCATGGTCGTGATCGTCTGTGGCAGATGGATTTTTTTCGCAGCGTGGTCCAAGGCAAAAAGTCCGAGCTAGTGGGTTTTTCTGGCTTAAAGTCTGATTTCTTGTTCAGGCTGTTGGGGCTGACAAACAAAGCGGAAAAAATCTGGCAAACCATGCCGCCTGAAGGGCGCACTTTTTTAGAGAGTTACGCGCTGGGGGTCAACCAGGGGGCCAAGGAGGCTTTGCGCAAGGGAGTGTACGAGTATCAGACCTTAGGGGGCAAGCCTGAGCTGTGGCGCCCGCAAGACACGCTCAGTTTGATGCTATTGCAGTCGTTTGATCAGACCAAGCAAAGCTTTCAAGTGCAACTCGACCAGGTGCAAGCCAAGGTGTCGGTGGGCCGTTGGGGTGAGGCTTGGAAAAAGAAGGTGACTTCGCTGTTTCAAGAGCTTGATTTGCCGTGGGGAACCCCCATTTTGAAAGTTGGGGAGTACCCAGGGCCTGCGAGTTCGCCGACCCTTTTGCCGGAAAAAAACGCACTGACTGCGCAAGAGGCAGCGCCGCCGCAGCATGCTGGTGTGGCAACCGCTGACGTCTTGGAGCCTGGAGATCCCTTTTTTCACGGACTTTTTGGTGATGTCCTTGGGTCAGTGGGGATGGGGTCGAACAATTGGGTGATTGCTCCGAGCCGCAGTCACAGTGGCCATGCCTGGCTTGCTAATGATCCCCATTTGCGTTTGGGTTATCCGCCGTTCTGGTATTGGTCGCATGTCACGGGCGGTAAATGGGACACAATGGGGGCGTCTTTTCCGGGCGTGCCGTTTATTATCAGTGGCGCCAATCAGAAAGTCAGCTGGGGGCTGACCAACTCCTTTTTACCGGTTTCGCGCTTAGGTTATGTCAGTGAAGACGAGCTGACAGAGGCTGTCACTGAGCGCCCGGTGATCTGGTTTCGCTTTGGGCCTTTGAAACTGCCCTTTTTCTTTAAAACCTTAAGACGCACTGCTAAGTCATCGTTACCCATTTTACCGCTGGATGCTCCCAAAGGCAAAGCGGCGGTTTTAAGGTGGAGCGGTTATGATTTAACGGCCCAAGAGATGATGAACGTGTTTAAGGTCATGGGGGCGCGCTCCGCTGCCGACGCCGATCAGTTGTTTTCACAAGTAAAGGTGCCTTCATGGAATTTCGTTTTTGCTGATGATCATGGCTCGATTGGTTACCGCGCGATTGGCCGAGTTCCGCGCTTTATTCCCTCAAGTCGCAAGAAAACAAGCAAAACGCACCTTGGCTACGATTTTGGAATTGCAAGCCACACCTTAGCTGAGATGGAAGAGGCCGAGGCGTTTCAGCAGATCTGGACCAAAGAGGAGATGCCACACCTGCTCAATCCCAAGCGCGGCTATGTCGTGACGGCTAATAATCGCCAATGGGCTCGCCACGCCAGTCTGGTGGCAGGCAATGCCCATTTAGAGAGTTTTCGTGCCTTTCGCATTGAAGAGTTGATTAAGCAGACGCCGCGGCATGACTTACACTCCTTGCAGCAGATTCAGTGCGATACCCAGGAAGTGGATGCCCGCTTCTATTTACCGCCGCTGATTCGCATTCTCAGGAATGGTCATCTCACGTCCACGGAACTCGCGTGGGTGGATGCGCTTGCGGTTTGGGATTGGGAGGCGGATCTGAACTGTCACAGTTGTGGGCTCTTCAGGCTTTTCATGCTGGAGCTGGTTAATCGCTTAGGTTTAGACATGGCGGGCTTGTACCGGTTGATTGTGCAAGAGAAGAATCCCGAGTTTCGCGCTGAGATTGTGAAAATTTTTCGCCTCTCGCTGGGGCAATTGCCGCCGCTGGATCAAGTCGAGCGGCTGCGTTGGGGGGCGGTGCACCTGGAGAGCTTTGCGCATTGGAGCGGGCTGGCGTTCCCGGGGTTAGATCCCTCACCTGGAGTCTCGATACCGGTGCCGGGTGATGATCAGACGGTCAATTACAGCTACTCGACTTGGGATGGCCAGC
>JAYTHP010000041.1:0-1796 GCA_043732485.1 Oligoflexia bacterium | reverse complement strand
TCACTCCGCTGTCGTCTCCAGCAAACGCTTGGCCGCTCCCCACTGCTCTTGCGTTTTGTCTGGCGAACGCAGCCTCTTGCCGGACTTCACGGATTTTGCGCTTGGCAGCAATCACACGCTGGACTTGCGGGAAAAATTCAGCGACCTCTTTTACCAAGAGATTATACCATAAAATAGATGGCTCCCTTGCCTCAGGATACTTCAACCACTCTAAAAAAGGCTCCGTCATAATATCGTTGATATAGTTGACGCTATTAGCGAAAGATTTTCTCACAAACTCGACGTCTTCCTCCGCAATGCCCATGACTTGCAAACTTTTTAAGACCAACAGACTGATCGCCGGATCAGCGACCAACGAGTACTTTTGGGCAGCTTGGATCCATACCTGGACGGCTTGCTCTGAAGCGGCAGCAGTTAACTGGCCCTCTTGTTGCAAGGTGGCTTCCATCACCGCCCGACAAAACTTCAAGTCATCAGGCAACAGACCAGAGTCTTTCATGCTGCGCCAAATCACCAAAACCGCATCCCACTGCTTGAGCTTAGCATAAGCGCGCGTCAGGGCGCTCAGCACGGCCCGGTTACTCTCAATTGCCGGATCTTCCCAGGCAAGACACTCTTGAATGGCTTGCTCAGCAGAACCACCCCGGTAATGCGCGGACATCACTTGCACCAGCGTGTCGCTTGATAACTGCAGCCCGCGGGACCGCCGCATCTGTTTAAGCCTTGCACCGAGCTTGAGCACATCACCAAACCGAGATTGCTGATTGAGCGCATGCAAGAGTCGCTCGCAGACCGTGCGATTCCCAGGAAGCGGGATCGTCTTTCCCGGGAAGGCTTTTGCCTGATCCCAAGCTTCAATAAGCGCCCGGTAATCAGAAAGCCTACCTGCGCTCTCCAGATTGCCCACAATCTGCTCCCATTCCGGACTGCCTGGCTCATCGTCGCTGCTGGTCTCACCAGACGCGTCGTCGTCGCCCGCTTCAGCGCTTTCCACCAGCCCCTCTCGCGGAAGTCCATCACCTCCGCTTCCCTGCTGATTGCAGGCAAGAAACTGGCTAGCACCCCCTTCACCCTCCCTGCTATCTGCAGCGTGACTTGGAAGCTCAAGAACGCTTAAGCCAAGGACTAACGCCATCCCCCCAAGCCCCTTCCAGAGGCGCCCGTGAGCAACCCTCAAACTGGGGGTGACAAGGGTCGGATGAGCGGGGTGCCGCCGTCCCCTCACCCTTAAAAAAGAGCCGAAGGTCAAACTCAAGGTCCACTGAAGCGGGCGCAGGACGATCTTTATTTTTTCACTGTTCATTTTTTCACTATTCATTTCATTACTCTTTTTCATTACTGCGTCTAGCACGGCACCCCCTTCACGCCCTTCTTGGCAGCTCGCTGCTTACTCTCCGTCCCAGTCACAGCGGCGCTCGTCGCTGGAGTCTTCTGAGACTGTAGCAAGGAAAACTGCGACCTTTGCTTCTCCTGTTTGAGCCGCGCGCTGGGGGGCTTGCCTGCCTGCAAAAGGACGACCAGCCCCCGACCTCCACTCTCTCCATCCCTGCACAAGCACTGCAAGCTTGATCAAAAGTCACGCCTCTTTTTACTCGGATTACTCGGATTACTCGGATCCGGGCACGCGCGCACTTTTTTTCTCCTTGCGGCTAAAGAAAAATACCCCATCAAGGGGGCTCGTTTTCCTGCCTCACCGTCTACGCCCCGACGCCGAAGAAGAGCTCGCTGGCTTACCGCCTGCAGCCTCGTGCAGTTTTAGCCGCAAGGCGCTTTTGTGAAGCGCCAGCACCTCAGCA
>JAYTHP010000040.1:0-17955 GCA_043732485.1 Oligoflexia bacterium | reverse complement strand
TGATCCAGGTGAGTGCGATCCAGATTGAGAGTCCTCAGCTGCGGGAGGTGATGTAACTCTGCCGCAATCTCTGCAGCTCCACGTCTCCCCAGATCGTTGTCCGCAAGATTAAGATGCAAAAGCTGCGGCACATCCCGCCCTTGGCGGGCAATTGCAGCCACCCCCGCCGCTCCTATCTGGTTGCTCATCAAATTGAGCTGAAGCAAGTGAGGAAGATGATGCAAAGCGCCAGCAACTGCTGCCGCACCCTGATTTCCGAGCTGAGCATGACTAATCTCAAGCGACTGCAGCAAGGCGCAATGACGCAGCCCCCGCCAAGACCCGCTCTCCCTTAAAAAGGCATAACCAAAGTCGTCATCCGGGAAATTGAACTTAATCTTCAGCCGATTAAAGAATCGACTCTCAGCCTTTCCCATGAATACTAACAATGAGTTGAATTGCTTGAAATTGTCGACTCGAATATTCAGGGCGTTAGAAGTATAATGCCATTTTGCAGCGAGAAACTGCGGGAAGCTCAGCTCTTTGACGTCCTGGGGCTCATCGTTGGCCCGCTCCCGCAGCGGTAAAAGCGCCGAAAAGTCCGATAAAACCCGGTTCACCTCCGAATGACTGCAGGAAAAGTGCGCGCGTTCGCGGCCGTCTAAGTGATCGCCAATCCCGCGCAAGGCCTCAGCAGACAGTTGGGTGACCTGCAAGAGCTCACCGCTTGCAAGCCCCTCGTTGATCTTAGGGTGAGCGTTCGTCGAGGCGCTAGTGTTAACGCCAGCCGCGGGTAACTCCGACACGGGAGTGGACCCAAGCGGTGATAAATCGTCTCCCGCAGTGGCAAAAGCGATGTTGGGATGGAGTGCGCTTAGGGCGCTGCCTAGCAAAAAGGTAACGATGGCACCTCGCGTGAGACACGACCTAATCTTGATTTTTTTTGTCAACCTTATCTTTTTCATTATTTTACTACTAGTGCTACCTACTCCTAGTTTCTCCTCTACTTTGATTCGACCTGCCAAAGCGAAATCCGCCCGCGCGCGACTTGAAGCGCAGGTCCCTAGTCGACCTCGTGCGAGCCTACTGCAAACCTAGCGCAAGCAGCCACCCCGTCAAAAGCTCCGGGACTTTCCGCCCCTTTTTGAGCGCTCCTGGGGCGGTGACCCTCCACAGCCGTTACCCTCAATCAAGCCTAATCCAGAAACAGCCTACAGCCCCTAGGTACCAAGCCCCGGATGTTAGCCTTCAGCTCTTCCGGGATCGCATTACCCCCAAGCGACAGCTCCCTCAGGTGCGGGAAGCGCTGTAATGACCCCACGAGAGACTCAGCACCCGGTCTACCAAGACCATTTTGAAAGAGACTCAAGGAAGTAAGCTGAGTCAGATCCGCTAGTCCTACTACTAGCGCCTCGGCTCCTTCTGGCCCCATCTGACTATCACCCAAAAGCAGGACAGAAAGCTTGGGGACCTCGTACAAATGGGCCGCAAGCAGACGGGTGGCCTGGGGACCGATTTGATTGAGATTGAGGTTCAACTCGACCAATCCCTTGATCCAATGCAGGCTTCTTGCTAGCGCTTCAGCGCCTACTGGACCCATCTGGTTTGAATAAAACGTAAGCACCGCAAGCTGCGGGAGATGAGCCAAACTTTCTGTAAGCGCCACCGCCCCTTGTGGACCCAACTCGTTCCTCCCAAGATCAAGCCTCGCTAAGCGGGGATTGTGCCTGAAACTGCCTGCTAAAGCCGTTCCGGCTTGGGCATCAATGCCGTTATCTCGAAGCAGTAAGACCGAAAGACGGGGGAGGTGGTGCAACTGCTGCGCAAGCGCCACAGCGCCTCGGGGAGCAAGCCCACAACTCTCTAAATTTAGATAATCAAGCTGATGCACATGGCGCAGTCCTGCCACAAGTGCCTCAGCCCCCGCCGTTCCCAGTTCGCTACTCCCCAGATCCAGACGTAAGAGCCGAGTCACGTGACGCAGACCTGAGGCTAAATTCACGGCACCTGGCGTGCCTAGCCTATTCCCTTGCAGGTTCAAAGTCAAAAGCTCGGGGACATGGCGCAAGCCTGCAGTAATTGCCAACCAGCCTTCCAAGGGGAGTTGACAATAGTCTAATTCAAGTTTGGTCAGCCTTGGGACAAGGTGCAATTGATCAGCAAGCGCAACAGCAGCTTCTCGATTAATGACGCTCCCACGCAAACTCAAGTTCCGCAGATGCGGGAGGTGCTGCAGCTGGTCTAAAATGCGCCTGACAGCTTGGGAGTCAAGATCATTGTTGCCCAAGCTCAAACCCCAAAGCCTAGGCAAGTGGTGCAATTGCGCAGCAATGCCCAGCATCGCAGCAGAACCGATTCGATTCTCCTGAAGATCGAGCGTTAAGAGTTGCGATAGGTGGTGCAATTGCGGGATCAGTGTCGCCGCACCTTGCGGTCCGAAATAGTTGTCTGCAAGATGAAGGTGTAACAGGTGTGGAGCATCCTGCAAGTGGGCCGCAAGCGCCTCAACGCCTTGCTGATCCAGATGAGTGCGATCGAGATTGAGCGTCAACAGATGGGGGAGATGAGGCAACTGATCCGCAATCCATCCCGCTCCTGCCTGCCCCAGATAGTTTTTCGAAAGATTGAGATGCAAGAGGCGTGGCACATCTTGCAGGTGGGCGGCAAGGGCAAACGTCCCCTCAGTCGCTAGCAGGTTATCCGTCAAATTGAGATGCAACAAGTGAGGCAGATGATGTAAATTGGCTGCAAGTCCCTGAGCACCCGCATGTCCGAGCCGACCCTTGGTCATCTCAAGCGAGTGCAGCTGGGAGCAATGCCTTAACAGACCCCAAGTCTCGGCAGGAATGTCCTGACCCGGAAAATCGAGATTGATCTTGAGCCGGTGAAACGATCGGCTCTCGGGTTTCCCCATCAACTCCAAAAGTGCCCTAAATTGATGGAGATTTGCGACCCGAAGATTGAGGGCATTGGAAGCATAATGCCACTTCTCAGCGAGAAACTCCGGGAACCTCAGTTCTTGAGCGTTCTCAGGCTCATCGTTAGCCCGCTCCCGCACCAGTAAAATCGCCGCAAAGTCCGATAAAACCCGGTTCACCTCCGAATGACTGCAGGAAAACCGCGCGCGGTCCCGGCCGCCTAAGTGGTCGCCAATTCCGCGCAAGGCCTCAGCAGGTAACTGGGTGATCGGCAAGATTGCACCGCTTGCGAACTCGGCGTTGGTAGGGGTGTTGGTGTTCGGTTTGTCGTGCCTGTCAATGTGAGTGTTACCGCCAGCCGCGGATAACTCCGACGCGGCAGTGAACCCAAGCGGTAACAAGTCGTCTCCAGGGTTTGCTAAAGCAAGCTTGGGATGAAGCACACCTAAGGGGTTACCCAGCAAAAAGGTCACGGCGGCTCCTAGGGTGAGACGACACCTAATCTTGAGTTTTTTTGTCAACTTTGTCTTTTTCATACCTCTCTCCTACTCCCCTGCAAGGTGGCAACCCACCCAAACCCCCATGACCTAAGGCCCGCAAGCACCCAACTCCTGCGCCTCAGAGAGCTGCACATTTTGCTCAGCGAGGCGGACACAGTGTGCGAAGGCTGCACTTTTTGTAAAGTACGCTGACAGATCACCCTCTCAAAGGTGAAACAACTACTGAACAGCACGACAACGAAACAGCCAAAGAGGCATCCAAGCGCAAGCCCACAAATAAGGCACCCCAGTTAAGCGATTCATGAACAAAAAAAAGAGCGAATTTCCTACATCAGGAGCAAACAACCATAGGGTTTCACACGGCGGACACGCTCTTGTGAAGCGGGAGGAATTTCATTACCCCACAACTGCAGCACTCTTAAACGCGGCAAATGAGGCAAAACAGTTGTCATAGCCTCAGCAGCTTCACAGCCCAATTCAGCATTAGCAAGCGACAGATACGCAAGCTCAGGAAGTTGACGAAGGCCTTGCGCTAAAGCCTCAGGCAATAATGGACCGATTGGATTCAAACACAAATCGAGGTTCTGAAGACGGGGTAAGCGAGCTAACTGCGCCCCCAGTAGGTCTGCCGTTTCCGTATCAATGAGATTCGAAGCTAGATCCAACTTTTCCAATCTCCCCACCCGGTGCAAGTTTTGCGCGAGTGCTGCAGCGCCTTTTGAAGCAATCTCGTTATTATCAAAAACAAAGCTCATCAGTTGCGGGACCTGGATCAACTGCTCGGCAAAGACTAACGCGCCTTCTGGTCCTAAACCGTTGTTCCCAAGATCGAGCTCCGCCAGTCTCGGAACGAACCTGAGGCTGAGTGCTAAGGACCGCCCGGCTTCAAGCCCAATGCCATTGCTCCTCAGTCGCAAGCCTAAAAGTTGCGGCAATTGCTTTAATCGATTAGCAAGTGCCTGTGCGCCCAGCGGACCGATGTCGCATTCACTCAAATCGAGTCGCAAAAGGCTTGGGAGATAACGCAAAGAGCCCACCAGGATCTGGGCCGCCTGTTCCCCCATGCTGCTTGCAGACAAATCAAGTCTCAAAAGACGGGGCACTTGCCTCAGACCTAGGGCTAAAGCCTCAGCTCCTTGCGTACTTAAAGCATTTCCGGCCAGATTCAAACTCAGCAAGGCCGGAAGGAGCTGCAGCCCTTCGCTGATCGCCTGTAGGGCTGAAAGACCGAGCTGACAAGTCGACAAATCAAGCTTGGCGAGTCTCGGGACTTGGGGGAAATGAGCCGCAAGCGCCTCGGCAGCCTCACTGCTGACCTCGCTCGCACGCAGGCCCAAGCTTGAAAGCTGCGGGAGATGCTGCAGCTCGCTTGCTAAGGCTTGAATGACGCTAGCATCAAGCCGATTACTCCCCAGATTCAGAGTTAAAAGACGGGGAAGATGATGCAATTGCGCAACCAGCTTGCCTACAGCTTGTGGACCCAACTGGTTGTCCGCTAGCTGAAGGTGGAGTAAGCGAGGCACATCCCGAAAATGAGCAGCTAGCAACTCCGCACCCCGCGCCTCGAGTTGGGTCTGCTCCAGATTCAGAGTCAAAAGCTGCGGGAGGTGATGCAAATGGGCCGCAATTGCCGCGACTCCTTGTAGCTCCAATTTCAACCTCGCGAGATTGAGATGCTCAAGGCGTGGAACATCGCGAAAATGGTGGGCCAGGGCCGCCACTCCCTCAAAACCTATCTCGTTTGCGCTCATATTGAGATCGAGCAAGTGAGGTAAACGGTGGAGATTACTGGCAATTACCGCAGCACCCGCATTATCAATCCCACCCCCACTGATCCAAAGCCCGTTGAGCAAAGAGCAGTGACGTAAAAGACCCCACACTTGGTGAGGGGCGACACCCTTACCATCAAAGTCCAGCGTGATCTTTAGCTGGTTAAATAAACGACTCTCAGGCTTCCCCATGAACGTTAAGAGCGCTTTGAGTTGCCTGAGATTGGCAACACGGATATTTAAGGCATTAGAAGTATAGTTCCACTTCCTCGCCAGAAACTGCGGGAAAGCCAGTTCTTCGACGTTTTGTGGCTCATCGCTCGACTGTACCCTGGCATGAAAAATCGCAGAACAGTTAGAAAGAACCCGGTTGACCTCGGGATGACTGCAGGCAAACCAGGCACGATCACGGCCAGACAAACGGGCGCCAATCTCGCGCAAGGCTTCAGGAGGGAGCTCGGTCAACTGCGCGACAGGCTCGCGGTTTCCTGCGCTCTCGTCCATCACCGGCAACCCTCTTGTTGCGAGCAAATTTACTTGCGCACCAGCACCCACTTCTCCGTCGTTTGCCGCCGCAATGCGCTCGAGTGGGTGGAGCGGGATACTACAAACACACCCCAAGACCCCTGCTCCAACCCAGCGAAGTAAACGCTGAAAAAATGTTTTTTTCAACTGAAATTGATTGATAATCATGAGCAGAGGCTTAACTGCAAAGACTAGCTCTTGTCAAGTGATTTCGTACACAAAATCCGGTCCTAGCTGCACGCTCCAATAAGAACCTCGCCTCATTGCGGTGCCTAAGGCGGAGCCTGGAAGATCAGCTTTCAAAGGTAGCTTTGCGGAGAAGCGTTAAAAGCCAGCGTTAAGCCTCACGAGTCAAGCGCAGGCCAACTCAAGCGCTCGTTAACCCCAGTCGCTTCACCCTACTGGACCTTAGACCACCCGAAGACCACCCGGGCAAAGCCTGCAGGTCAAGAGAGCTCCAGCATCAAAAGCTTTTCTTCTGACGTCCGCATGCACCCCGTGCCCATGGGACTAAACCGAGCGACAACCAGAGTGCAGCTCAGCAAAACACAGCTCAGCCACCCTTACCCCTCTCTCATCCAGCGCTCTCATCGAGAACGCACCCCACACAGGATCGGGGGAGAGGAGGAGGGAGAGAAGAAGCAGTCAGAGCTCGAGGCGGCAATCCTGGGGCACTATTTTGCGAATGATCGCTTCTGAGGCCAACGATAGTTCATTGTCCGCCATCTGTAGGTACCGCATGTGCGGGAGGTGCATCACCATTTTTGCGATCGCCTCAGCCCCGTCTTTCTCAATGCCATTACCATAGAGCAACAACTCAGCAAGCTCAGGGAGTCGACTTAAGGCTTTTGCTAATCCCTGGGCTCCTGCTGGACCGATACGATTACCACCTAGATTCAAACGAGAAAGGCGGGGAGCATGAGGTAATTGCTCCGCAAGCCGCACTGCTGCTTGCGGAGTGATTCTATTATTTGCCAGCTGCAACTCTTCAAGTTTTTTAACCCAAGATAGGCTGCTTGCTAAGGCCTCGGCTCCCGCGGAATCGACCCCTGTAGCATTTAAAAAAAGCTTAGCGAGTTGGGGCGTATGAATTAAATGCGCGGCTAAAGCCACAACACCCACCGAATCCAGTAGGTTATTGCCAAGATCAAGCTCCGTCAGCTGAGCAAGGTGACGCAGGCTTTCCGCTAGGGCTTGCGCTGCGGGAGTTGTAATGCCATTACCGGCAAGCCTTAACGTCTTAAGCTCGGTCACTTGATGCAATTGCTTGGCAAGCGCGTCAGCCCCTTGGGGTCCTATTTCGCACTGACTCAAACCAAGCTCCTGCAGATGACGCACATGGCGAAGACCTGTCGCAATCGCCGTCGCACCTTGCGCGCTGATCTTACTCGAGCACAAATCAAGCCGTCTCAGTTGGGGGACGTAAGGAAGGGCTAGGGCTATCGCCTCAGCTCCTGGCTGGAACACCTCAGTACCCTGAAGGTTCAGCGCTGACAGCTCAGGCAAGTGACGCAGGCCTGCAGCGATTGCCAGCACGGCTTGCGGATCCATTGAGCATTGGGACAGGTCAAGGTGGGACAGGTGCCCAAGACGAGGAAATTGCGCAGCAAGCGCCTCAGCCGCCTGTTGAGTGATCTCATGACCACCCCCCAGATTAAGATGTGAAAGCTGCGGAAGGTGCGGTAGTGCCCCTGCAACTTGCAAAAATTCTTGCGAGTCAATACCGTTGCCCCACAAACTTAGCCTCTCGAGGTGCGGGAGTGCCTGCAGGTGCGAGACGATCTCGCTTACCCCTTCTGGAGCAAGCAAAGTCCCTCCAAGATCAAGTGTTAAGAGATGAGACAGGCGCGGCAATTGCGGGCCTAGCATCGTAGCTCCTTCCGGCCAAAGAATGTTTTCTGCTAGATGGAGATGCAAAAGTTGAGGGACGTCGGGCAAATGACGGGCCAGGGTCTCGACTTCGACTGTAGTCATATGCGTGCGAGTCAAATTGAGTGTCAAAAGCTCCGGGACGCAAGCCAGCTGGGCTGCAATCAACCCGCTCCCGTATCCCAGAGGGTTATGAGACAGATCGAGATGCAAGAGATGGCGGAGATGATGAAGATTTGCCGCAATCGCCGCACCCCCCGCCCCATCAATCCCAGCACTGCTGATCTCAAGGGAATTGAGTAAGGAGCAATGACGCAACAGCCCCCAATCCGAAGTCTTGATGTCGTTACCCGGAAAGGCCAGCTTGATTTTGAGCCTGTTAAATAAACGACTCTCGGGTTTTCCCATGAACTCGAGCAGTACTTTGAATTGCTTGAGATTCTCCACTCGAAGGTTGAGGGCATTGGAGGTATAGTCTGACTTCTGAGCCAGGAATTGCATCAAGCTCAGTTCCTGAACTTCCTGAGGTGCGTCGTTGGCCTGCGACCTAGTATACAACAGAAGCGAAAAGTCCGATAAAACCCGATGGACGTTGGGATGACTGCAAGCAAACCGCGCACGGTCCCGACCCCCACAGCGATTGCCGATGGCCAGCAACACCTCGTCCGGTAACTGAGTGATCTTCAAGACCTGACCCCGAGCACTGGGTGGCCACTCCTGCCTGAGACTCGACAAAAGCCACGATAAACCATCCCCCCCCCCTGCATGGGCCAAAGGGAGCGGGAGAACGAGGCTCAACGCACTCCCCAGCCAAAAGCCCAGGACTGCGCCGTACGTGAAGCCAGAGAATTGCTTGCTGGAGGATGTCAACTGTTTGCTTTTCTTGCTCATACTTGAAGAGTACCAACAAAAAAGCGTCCCTACCATCGAAAATGTTAGCGCCGCGTCTCCCTGCCCCCCCCTCCCCCCGAGCCGAGCCAAGCCAAGCCAAGCCTTAGCGCTTTTGTGAGGCAAGGGCCGCCGCATAAACCACGCGCTTAGGCACCTGAAAGACCTGACTCACTTTTTGCGAAGCCTCCCGCACCGAGACCCCACAGCCGAGTAAACACTCAAGCGCCATTGGCCAGGCGGCCGAGGCGTCAAGAGGCACACCGGGTGTCTGAAAGGCGGGAGCAGGCATCAGGCGGGAAGCCTCACCCTTCGTTTTAGTCTCGGGTCCATTCTCCGCCTCACCCTCTGCCTGCTCCCACTCCGCGGTCTCGTCAAGCACCTCCATGCCAGCTCCTCCAGCGAGACCCACTCCCCCGAGCCGGTCTTCGCGCTTTGCCACTGGCAAGGAGATTAAAAACGCCCATTCGCCCTTTTCACCGTGCAGCGCGATCTCAGCGGTAACTTGCGCTAGGACCGCAGCCGCTTGCCCTGCGATCACTTTTTCATGCAGCTTCGTCAGCTCTTTTGCCACCACCCACTCGGCCTCCCCCCACTGCTGGGCAATCAGCTCCAACGAGGCTTGCAACCGGTGCGGGCTCTCAAACCACAAAAAAGCCTGCGGCAATCTTACTGCTCGAGCCGCCCGACTGGCACGACCAACGCTGCCCTCCCCCCCACGCAGCTGGCTTAATAAAGCGAGTTGCTCAGATTTTTTGCGAGGGAAGAACCCTAAAAAAGAGAAGCCCGTCTCACTGATCCCAGCAATCGACCAGAGCGCTGCAACCATCGAGGCACCGGGGATCGGACTGACCCGAATGCCAGCCTCTCGCGCCTGACGCACGAGCAGCGCCCCCGGATCACTCACCGCAGGCGTTCCCGCGTCACTGACTAAAGCTACCGAAAAACCCAAGCGCAGCTGCTTCAGCCAAAACGCAAGAGGCGAAAGCTCCGAAGATAAAGCTCGGGCATCCTTATGCCTCGAGGTAGACTGAGAGGTAGACTGATGCTCGACATGAGCATCAAAGCGCCGCAGCTTTTTCGTCAAAGAACTAACGCTGAGCCCACGAGAAGAGGCAAGCGGCGACGACGACTCCCCCGCGTCAAAGACCTGCCCTAAGAGCTGCTGGGTGCGCCTGGTGTCCTCACACAGGATCCAGTCCGCGCTGGCTAAGGCTAGTTTGCCGCGTTCGGAAAAGTCAGCCAAATTACCAATCGGTGTTGCCACCACCCATAGCCCGGGCGGTAATCCAGTCGGTCCAGTCGGTAAATTTTGCCTCTTGGTCATTTCCATTAGATCGATGATAATAGAGAAAAGAGAGAAGGATTACAATGAAAACAGAAATCGACGAACAAGAAGACTCTATTGTGATTTCCATGCAAGGACGACTTGATTATGAGACGTGCATACCCTTGCGAGAAAATCTCTCGAAAATCAAGACGAAAAGCAACGCCTCACAAAGCCCGAAGAAAATTATTTTCAATTTTAAAAATTTAGACTTTGTCGGCTCAAGTGCCATTGCCTCTTTTATCCAGACGCTAAAAGAGTTTAACCTAAGCCTGAGCCATCGGCCGGTCTATCACAACGTCAAAAGTGAGTTTCGCAAGATGATTCGCGTCTTTGACACCGATGACTTGTTTGATTTCTACGACACGACGGAAGACTCTAAGCCGAACCGCATTAATCAGTAACGCACAGACAGGCCGTCACTGACTAGGGCCGGCTATAGTCGTTTTACCCGACAAGCAGCTCCCTGGCTATGGCCTGACGACCGGCCACCGCACCCGCACCCTTACTCACCCGGGTAAGAAAACGACTGACGATGTAAATCACTCCTGCCGTGGGCCAGCAGCACCTCGACATGAGCTCGCGTGGCATAGCCCTTGTGCTTGGCAAATCCATAGAGCGGAAATTGCTCAGCCAACTCGCCCATCCAGTGATCGCGAAAGACTTTTGCCAGAATCGAGGCTGCCGCAATACTCAAGCACCGCTGATCGCCCCGCACGACGGCCGTGCGCGGCACACCCCACGCGAGCTTCGGCAGCTGATTCCCATCCACCAGTACATGCTCAGGCCTGCAGTCTAGCCCCAGAGCCTCAAAGGCTCGGTGCATCGCTAAGTGCGTCGCTTGCGCTATGTTCAGTTGATCAATTTCCTGAGGCGATGCCGATCCAATCCCCCAGCCTAACGCCCACTGCTGAATCAGCGGCGCAAGCTTCTCACGACGCTTCTCAGAGACCGTCTTACTGTCTTGCACCTGCGTCAGCCACGCTAAGCCACCAAACTCGTCAGTAAGATCGTCCTCTGAGGCACCTGATAACGCCTGGTCTATTGCACTCGGTGATTCAAACGAACGCCCAGCGTAGATCGCAGGAAGCACGACGATTGCTGCCACCACGGGACCTGCTAAGCAACCCCGCCCGACTTCATCACATCCAGCCACGCGACGTTCCGGATAGCCATGCTGTTGCTCAATCTCAAGGGTTGCACGGGACAAATTTCTCGCTGCCATCGCCTTAGCCTTGCTAGCAGCCTTAAAAATTGAGCGGGCTTTGACTCTCATCATGATCTTTTTTTTTGACTTTTTGCGTGAATGGCTTATCTAAACGGCGCTTGCGGTCTTGGCAACCTTCGCAGCTTTTGCAGCTTTTGCCGCCACACCGCCACCTGCTCCGATATCGCGCTTCACTTTGGCGGCTTTGCCTTCTAGACCACGCAAGTAATACAGCTTGGCACGCCGCACTTTGCCGTCTTGCGACTTCTCAATTTTTGCAATCTTAGGCGAGGACTCCAAGAAGATCCTCTCCACCCCTACCCCGTGGGAAATCTTGCGCACAGTGAACGATCGCCCCGATCCACGGTTCGACTGCGCAATCACGATGCCTTCAAAAATTTGAATACGCTCTTTTTCACCTTCCTGAATACGGGCATGGACCTTGATCGTATCGCCGGCCTGAAACTCCGGGAAATCGGTCCGCAAGTGATTTTTTTCAACAGTCGCAATGCGGTCTAATAATCCTTTTTGCGGAATGAAAACGCCTTTGCTAGTCTTACGATGCTTTAATTTAGTGGCTGCCATGATTCTTTAACTCCAAACATTTGTAATTGATGACTTATTTTCTTTCAGGGATCGAAGGTCTCACACGGTCAGGCTAAAGAGGGGGCTTAGGCTTAAGGCCTTAACTTTCTCTTTTGCTCCCTGACCGACACGCTCACAGCCCTTGGGTCGATCGTCTACTCTGCTGGGCAATTTTTTTCTCTCCGGCAAACACAGATTTCTCTCCCTAGGCCAACGAGCACTTCTTGTGAGCACTCTCTTGTCTCTAGATCACCCTCAAGGCCACTCTCTAGTAAGATCAGACAAGATAAAAAGCTCAGGCTTTTTTGATCTCGCTACTCCAAACCTTTTACTTACCTGAAGTTGACCCCGCACACAAGTCCTGAGTGCGAGATTTCTCCTTCATCCGCCAAAAAGGCGATCCAGAATCACGGCAACAGCAGAACGCACCGAGAGGTGGTTGTAACCCTTGCTTGCACTCGGACCCTCAATCGGAACCAGCACCCGGTCCACCTCAGCGTGAAACTCTGGCGCAATCCCCCAGCCTGTCCCAAACACCAAGACTACTGGTCTTCCAGGCACGGTCGGCTGCTCGAGCTGCTGACGGTAGTCCGCGTAAGACACACCCCCCGCAATTTTCCTGGCATCCGTGAGCGCCACTTCAGGCAAGTGCTGATGCCTAGCCAAAAGCTCAGCCTTGACCTCAGCAAAGGAATAGAACAACTCAACCGTGCTCAGCGCCTCCACCCGGTCCGGGTGATAAGCCTGGGAGCGCTCGGTTCGCCAGTGTGCTAAAATCTTTCCCACCAACTGGTGCTGATCCACAATCGGGGTCACAATAAAATAACCGGCTAAACCGTAGGTTCGCACTGATCGGGAAATGTCATGGATATCCATATTCGTGACCGAAGTGGTGACCTTGGCGCCGTGACGATTGGTCACATCGGTATGCATTAAGGCAAGGTAAACGGGAGATTTCACGCGAAAGTCAACAGGAGACGTCATAGCGAGCGCGAGACTAACAACAGTGAGGAGTGAAAGCAACACCCTTTACGACCGAAAAGCGCAAGCCTTCACCGCTCTCCTCAAAAGCGCCTTGCCGACCGCAGACTGCCACACTGTGCTGCTTAGCTTTCTCTCCTGATCCCCTGAGGCAACAAGTCAGGCCGCAGCAAGCGGGTGCGCTCCCAGCGCTGCTGCTCTCGCCAAAGCGCAATTTTCCCATGATCGCCGTTTTGTAACACCTCAGGGACCCGTTGCCCTTGAAACTCCACAGGCCTTGTATACTGCGGGTACTTGAGCAAACCTTCCTTTTCAAAGGTCTCCTCCGTCACCGAGCGAGGATTGCCCACCACCCCGGGAATTAACCGCGTCAAAGTGTCGGCCACCACCAGCGCTGGCAACTCGCCACCGCTCACGACGTAATTACCAATCGAGATCTCCCCATCGACACACTGATCGATAAAGCGCTGATCCACCCCTTCGTAATGACCACAAATCAAAACAAGGTGAGCACTCTGCAAAACCTGCTTCGCCCCGGCCTGATTCCATACCCGGCCTTGCGGTGATAACAGCAACGTCCGGGCTTTTTGCCCCGCCAGCCCCGCTTGTACCGCTTGCCAAGCCCGTAACAGCACATCCGCGCGTAAAATCATCCCCTCCCCACCCCCAAAGGGCCGATCATCGACCGCATGGTGCGGCGGCAGGGAAAAATCCCGTAACTGAATGCACTGAAACGCTATTTTTCCCTTCTTGACGGCGCGCCCCATCAGGCCTGCCAGCATAAACGTCCGCAAAACCTCGGGAAAAAGTGAAATGAAATGGAAAGTTAGAACAGGAGGGGAATCAGACATGCAAAGGACCCCACTTTTTTTAAAGCGTCATTGCCCACTGTCAGCGCCCTCTGGCGACCGCAACGCTTGCCGGAAAAAAGCGCCCCTACAAGTTAGTGCGAGCAAAGCCGGGACAGAGGTTTACCTGTGGGACTTAGCGGACCGGTTGCGGCGCAGGGTTAGGCTCAATGATGTCTAAAACCACTCTCTTGCCCAGCTTGGTCGCAGCCGCATTCAACAACGTCCGCAGCGATTGCGCCGTGCGTCCGTGCTTGCCAATCACTTTACCAAAATCCACCTTCCCGACGTGCAACTCCAAAACCGTGGTTTCTTCACCCAACACCACGGTGACTTTCACGTTCTCTGGATAATCCACCAACATAGCAGCCAGGTAGCCAATCATCTCGGCTAAAACCTCGGCTTCAGCACCTTTAGCGATATTTTTTAATTTCGGGGGTAGGGGAGAAGAAACGTCTAAGGGCTGTGCCATCGGATGATCAGATGAAGTCAAACTGAGATTCCTTCTTTCAGTGAACAAGAGCTTCTGACTTTAACCAAAAACTCTCATTAAAGATTCAATTGAAGCTTAAACTTCGTCGGCTTTCGGTTAGCTAGTTTTTTTAAACCTTAAGCCGGATCAGGTTTTTTCCCAGTTCTTCAAGCCTACTGAAAACGGGTCGCTTTCGCTTAGCTAGCAGCCACAGGCGTGCTAGTTTGCTTTTGCAACAACTTTAGCAACTGCTCTGCCGTCTGAGAGAACTGAGCACCCTTGGCCTTCCAAGCCAGAATCGCAGGCAAATTGGCCTTGATCTTTTCCAGTGGATTTTTGACTTTCGGATAATAATGGCCTAAATTTTCAAGATAAGCGCCATCTCTCTTCTTGGCAGCGTCAACTGCAACGATCAAGAATTGGGGGTTCTTTTTAGCACCTTGGCGGTGTAAACGTACGGTAACTGGCATTATTTCATTTCCTTTTTCTGACTCATTAGCAACTCTCCATCGCTCCGTCAACTAAAATGTGGCTGCCTGCAGATGAACCCACTCTGGATGCTGGGTCATCTGCGTCACGGCTTTCACCCAAGCGGGATGGGAATTCAGTGAGGTAATCAGCTTTAAATCCTCGCCCCCGTGTTCGATAAACTCTTCTTTACCCCGCATCGCCACCTCTTCTAAGGTCTCTAAGCAATCAGCCACAAAAGCCGGACACATCACCGCCAGCCGTTTCACCCCTTTTTTCGGGAGCTCGCGGTAAAAGCTATCGGTAAACGGCTTGATCCAAGGGGCGCCTGCCAGCCTGGATTGAAAGCAAAGGTCCCAAGTCCCCGCTGCCAAGCCTAATGCCGCCGCCAGTAAGCGGGCAGTCACCTGGCATTGCGCCCGGTAACACTGGGCGTTACAACTTGAGATCACCTCACAGCAATCGGCTTGCCGTAAGCACACCTGCCCTGGAGTCTTCAGTTTTTTCAAATGGCGCTCAGGCAACCCGTGAAAACTGAACAAGACGTGATCATACTTCCAATCCTTGACCTGTTCCCGAAACAAACTGGCATAGGCCTGAATCATCGGCTGAAAATCATAAAACGATTCAATCACCCGGCACGGCAGCCCTGGGAAGTGCTGCAACGCCTGCTCCCTGGCTTTTTGGATCGACGACTCAGTGGCCGCTAACGAATACTGCGGGTACAGCGGCACCAAGACTAACTCGCGAAGAGGCGCCCGGTCTTGAGCTTGCTGACTTTGCGCAAAAACAGTTAACTTTTCAAAGGCTTGCTCAAGCGACGGCTGCCCATAGCGCATCCCAGCCACTACCACCCACTCAGACCCCAGCTCTGCTTGCACCTCGCGCGCTAAAGCCTGATGATGCACTAAAAGCGGTGATCCTTGCTCGCTCCAGATTGCTTGGTAGGCCTTGGAAGAAGCATAAGGCCTGCGCGGTAAGACCACGCCGTAGACTAAGAGCCAACGTAAGAGAAAAGGCAGATCAATTACGTAAGGATCCATCAAAAACTCTTTGAGATACCGGCGCACCGCAGGGGGCTGAGGATCGTCAGGCGTTCCTAAATTCATCAAGACGACAGCTTTCATAAAGAGGGTGCCCTCCCAGGCTATAAGATTGGAGCTTGAAGTGAATCAAAAGGTTGTTGAGACCTCATTTCACGCCGATTTTAGACTTTTTGCAAGGTTTTTCACACCAAGCCCCCCCTGCTCCCCAACCGAAACCCCAGTTCCGGGACTTAGCTCACCCTCTTTTTAGGGTTTTTCCTGATTGTTTTTCGAGTGTTTACTCAGTTTTCACTAAAAAATCGCTCTAGCGGTTTTTTCTCCCCCCGACCAGCAAGTACTCGCCCCCTTCCCCCTTCAGGCCTCAGTTCTGCGGATAACTCACGCCGAGGATTTTCAGCTCCACTTGGCCACCAGGCGTTTGCACCGTGACCTCCTCTCCCACTAAACGGTTGAGTAACGCGGCGGCAACCGGCGAGCGCCAACTGACGGCACCGGTTGCCGCATCGGCCTCGTCTTGCCCGACAATCCAATACTGCTTAACCTGATTGTCGCCGACATCGTCTAGCACAGCGACTTGGACTTGCATGCCAAACAAGACCCGCAGCCCCACGCCCGGCTGTGGTTCAACCACTTCGGCGCTTTCTAAGCGTCCGGTGAGGAAGCGAATCCTACGGTCCATCTCCCGCAGCTTTTTTTTGCCATAGAGATAATCGCCATTTTCTGAGCGATCGCCGTTGGAGGCCGCCCACGCCACCACCTTCACCCCCTCGGGGCGATCGTGGTGAATCAGCTTTTTTAGCTCTGCTTTCATCTTCTGAAAGCCTGCGGCGGTGATATAGTTTTTCGTCACACTCCACCCTCACCCACCCAGTGCTCCAGCCTCCGCAAGCGGCCCCCGGCTGACTTAGGCAATTTCCTGACCGATATCCAGATACACTTCCTTGGTGTCGTCGTTGTAACCAAAATACTCAGCAAATCGACCCCACGAGACCAGGGCATCGACAATCGAATGGGGATTCTCATTGGGTAACCACTCGCCCACCCGGTCAACCAACTCCTCAATGGGTAACCGCAAGGTCTCGTCGCGTCGCAGTAAGTTGGCCGTCATTTGGACAATCCGTAAACAAGCAAACAGCTCATGCAACATGCGTTTGCGCACGTTAATGTCGCCTGCCACAAAGTGCCTGCCAATGTCAGTTAACACCACATTTTGCTTCGGGGTATCCACCAAATCCAACAGCTCAGCAGCCTTAGCCAGGTACAAGGTACGACCAAAATCCTTCCCCGTGCCATGCGCTAACTCAAAGATATCAGCAGCCCCACCTTGATCAGCGATGGCTTCTAATAATCCAATCATTTCAATCATTTGCACATTAGGCAGGGTCTCAATCGGCGCTTCCTTGGTGGGCAATTTCGGAACCGTGCCGTCTAATCCTCCTGCTCCTCCAGCTCCTGCTGAGGCTGAGGCTCCTCCTCCCCCGACTGCCAGTGAAAAAGAAGTTGAGGTTTGCGGGTGATCGGGCATCAGGGTTTCGGTAATCAGGGCATGAATTTTTGAGACCATTTTACGAAAAGCCGGCGATTGTTCATCACGCGGGTAGGCCAAATCGTTATAAATCTCTCGGCGAATGTGTCCTGGATGAATCCCCATCAAAAGGATGCGTTTCGCCATGAACACCGCTTCTTGGATATTGTGAGTGACTAAGACCATCGAGCGGGTGGCAGTTTTGCGGTTCATAAACAGCTTGACCATTTCCGAGCGTAAGGTATCCGCCGTTAAGACATCTAACGCGCTAAACGGTTCGTCCAGGAAAATCATCGGCCGCTCCATCACCAGCGCTCTGGCAATGCCGACTCGTTGCTTCATGCCGCCTGAGAGTTCGCGCGGGTAAGCCTCCTCAAATCCCTCTAAACCCACCAGGTCGATTGCGGTTTTAATCTTGGCTCGCACCTGCTCGCGGGGCAACTGGAGGGGGGCCAGCGCCAAAGCGATGTTTTGATAGACCGTTTCCCAGGGAAAAAGCGCAAACGATTGAAACACCAGCGCCACCTCGTGATTAATCCCCACCAGCGGTTTTTGCCGCGCAAGCACGCTGCCGGTCGTGGCTTGAATCAAACCACTCATGATGCGCAAACAAGTGGACTTGCCTGAACCCGAAGGCCCTAAAAGCGCCACCACTTCTTCTTCCTCAACCATTAAATCCACCCCTTGCAGGACCTTCAAATCGGTTCCCGACTCCAGGCGATAGACTTTAGAGACGTTTTTGAGCTCAATGAGGGCTTTAAGGGACTCCTTAGGCGGCCCCTCCTTCACGGCGTGAGGCGGGAGCGAGTTACTTTTTGCTCCCGCCTCACTTTGCGCCTGCGTGTCTTCCACTCTCACCTCAGCTCCGGCCTTTTGCGTTTCGTTTTCCATGATTGTATGAGTAAGGTTGTGCGTCGTTGCGGAGGCGCACGCACCTACTTTTCTTCTCCTTAGTTAGTCCTGGGGTGGCTCCACCCCTTTTTTTTTGGCTGTTTGGCTGGGCTAGTTGCACCTTTTTTTTGCTTTGGGACGGTTGATGACCTCAACC
>JAYTHP010000039.1:0-17985 GCA_043732485.1 Oligoflexia bacterium | reverse complement strand
GGCGAAGGCAAGCGAGCAGGAGACCCGAGGCTTTGCAGCAGCACCGCCACCTTGAAGCGGGCTCCCTGACTTAACGCCAAATCAATCACTTCACCTGGCAGCCCGCGCTTCCAGAGCATGGTTTTCAGATCCTGCGCCACTAAAGACAGCTCGTCTTGGCCGGTCAGCAACTCGGGCAACGGATCGTCAGCGCTTGGGGACACCTGAGAAGCAGGGCTCAGTCGACCCGGATTGAAGGAAGCGGCCTCGCCGCCGCCGCCCTGCTCCGATTGAGGCAAGCGACGCCCTGGCGTAAGAGGCTGAGGCACCCCCTGCCTCGCAAGCGACTGACGCGGGCGTAAACCTGCCGCTGCTTGGACAAAGGCTAAGTGTTGGTTGTCAGGCGCAAGCGCTAGGTACAAAAGATCCCGTCCGGCCACCGGCCACTGCGCCACGCGCCGCCCCTGAAAGTCAAACACCTCGTAACCAGCCTGCGGCACCACTTCATCGTCGTGGTAGCAAAGAATTTGGCGCTGCGGCTGTAAAATCTGCAACCGACACGTGCCTGCTTGCTGCCAGAGTTGTTCGCCTTTCTGGTTAAAAGCTATGATTTCATTGGCATAACTCTCCCACACGAGCAATTCACCGCGTTCATCAGCCACAAATTCCCGGGTTGGACCTGCGAGCTTTTTTTGCAAGAAAACGTGACCTTCCTCATCAAATCCCTGCAATAAAAAGAAGCCTACGCCTCCACCGCCTCCAGGCTGGGCAATCGTCGGCTGCAGGAAAGAAATCTCAGGATCAAATTGCGAAATCACCCACAAGCGCTTTCCCCCTGCCACCAAGCTGACGTGAGTGATAGCACCTGCCAGCTGCTTGCCCCACAAAGGCTTGCTCCAGTGCGGGGTCTTTTGTCCCCACCAGGGGGCCGGTGACGCCAGCAAAAAAGGTAACTCCAAGCCCTCTCCCAACGGTTGCGCCCGCGGGACGCACCCGACGACGACGACAACCTGGGCGGCGATGATCACGGGCAAGGAAAAAAATCGCTCACGTAAGATATTGTTTTTAATGAATTTTTTTCGCACAACAAAGCAGGGTTGCAAGAAGCTCATTTTGAGAGGAAAATAAAGATTCTCCCTCAAGAATTGAGTCAGTTTGAGGTAAGAGCAACGAGCAAGGAGAGTTAAAGCATGCATGCTGCCATTTTATCACGAAATCGAAACTTATATAGTATGAAGCGTCTCTTAGAAGAGGCTCAGCATTTAGGTCTGCGCACTGACATCGTGAATCCTCTCAACTGTCAGTTGCTGATTGATGGCAAAAACAGCTCGATTCTCACCGCCCACCGCGTTCTCCCCTCCTACGACTTCGTCATGCCGCGCATCGGGGCCTCGATCACCGAGTATGGTCTAGCGGTCGTCAAGCATTTTGAGATGCTCGGGACGCTTGCCATTAACAGCTCCCAAGCCATTGCCGCCTCCCGTAATAAGATGAAAAGCCTACAAGTCCTCAACAAAGAGGGGATTTTGGTACCTGCCACCCTCTTGATCCGCTCCACCCGCGGATTGAAAAATATCGTGAAAATGGCACGTGGCTTACCGGTGGTTTTAAAAATCCTCCAAGGAACACAGGGCGTGGGCGTGATGTTGATCCACACTCCGATTGCCCTCCACTCCGTCTTAGACACACTGCACAACCTCAACCAGGATGTCATGGTGCAGCAATTTATTGCCGAAGACGCTGGGCGAGATTTTCGCGCCTTAGTGATCGGAAACCGGGTGGTGGCCGCAATGATGCGCACCGCGCCGCAAGGCGAGTTTCGCTCGAACATTCACCGGGGCGGCCAAGGGCATGCCATCAAGCTGTCACCAGCCTACCAGCGCACCGCCATTCGAGCCGCCAAAATCCTCGGTCTAGAAATTGCGGGCGTCGATCTAATGCAAAGCCACCAAGGACCGCTAGTCCTGGAAGTCAACAGCTCACCTGGTTTTGAAGGGTTAGAAAAAGCCACCGGCATCAACATTGCCCGCGCTATGATGCAACAAATGATCAAGCGCGTAAGCTCGTAAAAAAGAGTCCCGTCTCAAGCCAACAATGCTCGATAGCAGGATCACCGCCTACTCAGACAACTTAAGACTTAAAAATAAAGCCATACTTTTCAAGCAGATAGATCCAAAACTGATCTTTGAGCGCTATTTGCGTTGGCAAGAGCGGACGACTGGCGTGCCCCGCGGCGCTCTCAAAGTAGGATGAAGTATGGCGTTCTGCTTCCGCTCTTCCAAGGTTTTCTGAGAACTCAAGAAACTCGTCTCGTAAGAGCGGGTCAGCCGCACACCAATCGGTCAGCACACGATCACTGAGCTGTCGACCGGGCTTCACTTCCAAATAGTTTCGCCTGGTCTGTTGCAACGCCGCCAGAAAATGCACTAAATCAAACGGTGCAAAATCTACCTCCCGGCGCTGCCCCCCTGAGTGCAACGTGACGTTTTGTTGTCCGAGAAAAAACCTTAAAAACACCCCTTCCGGCTGCAAGCTGCGGTCACGAAAACTGCCCAGCACCGGATACTCGACCCCGGACTCCTCCCCGGGCAAGCCCAAGGGATAAAGCATGCTTTGCAGCAGCACTTGTTCCACCGTGGTTTGAAACTCTGCATTTTGCCGCCAGCCGCCAGCGATCCAGTCATCCCCTAGACGCCCATGCCTAGCAACGAACGCTAACTTGGCATCCTGGATCACCGAGTGGATGAAGAATAAAACCCCTTCACGCGCCAGATAGGGCTTAAGCTGCGGGTCTGCAATCGGCGCAAGTACAGCATGAGCCTGCTCTTCTAGCTCAATTTCCGCTTCGGTGAGACTCTTCAATAAGCCATCAATACAACGGTCTCTGTTGGCATCCAAGGAGCGGGCAAAAGCCCTCAGCCGCTCCGTATCGTTGCGATAAATGCCGGCAATTCTGGCAATTTTATTGCGGGCAATCTGCAGCCGCCCCTGAAGAGTTGAGGAACTCATCCATCCCTCGCTGGGTCCACCCACTCTAATTTTTCTTAATACTTTCAAGTATTTCTTTAAGTACTTGCGAATCGGGCGATCCGCAACCGCCACTAACCGCTGAGCTACCAGCTTGAAAGTACTTTGCGACACCCACTCTGCAGTCGCTAAATCGGGAAACAAGCGCGCTGCCAGCTGACTGACATTGAGCTGATAACAGCCTACTTTTTTCTGCGACTCCAGCTCGGGATAGCAGCGCAATAAGTCCAAATGATCTTCCGCCGGACGAATCACATGCACTCGGGCTTGATGATCTTCCACCAGAAAGGAAAACTGTTTGGCAAGCCGTACCTGTAATTGCGCCTCTGCCGTCTTCATCAAATAGGCCAACGCCTGACGGGCGTGCGCCTGGTCCTCTTGCTCTTGCTTTTCGTTGCCCGCTCTGTCCAGATGGTCCACCCACCCTAACTCCGGCCGAATCACCCCATCGTCTCGCTCAGCTTGCAAGGCTTCTTGTAAATTTCGTCGCACCCGCATCTGGGTGACACCTCTGAGCCGCTCCGAGGGCCGACTTTGACGTAACGCCAAAGGGCTGCCGTCGCTGGGCCTGAAACTCCGCGCGCGGGTGGGAGAGAAAGCCCCAGCAGTGGGCACGGGATTGCCAGCTGCTTCCTCGTTCACAGGTGTGGTGGCTTCCGTGAAGGGATCCATTGCGTTGTCGCTCAGATGAGTTTCGTCAATCAGCATCGGCGGAGGCAGCTCCAGCGGTTCTGCCGCCCAAGACCTTAGGCCCCGCGGAGGCGACTCAAAGTCGCCAAACGGGGCGCGGAAAAAACCCTCTTGTCCAAAGAACTCTTCCAGCTTGGCTTCCGTGGGCTGTACCGGCGAAAGCTGAGTCGCAGCCGCCCCTTCACCGCCCCCTTCGCCGTCGCGATCGTTTGCCGTCACCGCCCGTTGCTCTGCCAACAGCGGAAGCACAAGTCCCAGGCAGGTGCCAAACCAATAACTTTTTTGAGTCATTTTCTTCACTTTTTTACGCTCCAAGATCATTTACTCCTTTGCCAGAAAACCAACGCGCACTCTTCACCCCCCGCCCAACCGCACTCACGGACGCGATCGCCCTGCGTCCAGTTACCTGCCACCGGCCAAAACAGGCTACCCTTACCCAAAAAAAAGAGTGCTCGAGTTGCCTTCCTTGGGCGCTCACTCGCTTAAGCAGAAGACCCCACAGCGTTTTAACTCTTTTCGCCGAGAAAAAGGGAGACTCAGGCAACGGAGAAAAAGAGTTAGCGAGCGGAATTTAAGGGTAGAGTGAAAAGTGAGAGCATAGTTTGACTCCTTCTGACCATTTTGTCAATAAAATAAACAAGCAAAGCTGCTTACTAACCTCAACCTGTGCACATGATTCCCACCCCAGGACAGCTTGTGCTTGAAATTGCTCCCGCCTTAAGCTAACTCTCGAGGTGTCAACTGACTCCGTCTTGTACCAAGACCAACGTTTCTCATGGCTGGCTTTTATCGGTCGTCGGTTCCCCCTCCTTCCCTACCCGCCCCACTTCTATGCTCACTTTCAACGCTTTTTCACCTCCTCCTCCACTCCCTCCACCTCTAAGCGCTTGCCTGCTGCGCTTCAACTGGCTAACTTGCTGGCTCTTGCTGCTAGGAGGGCACGGGTGGTGGGACGCCAACCCGCCTCAAGCCGCAGCCGCCACTCGCGGGGGATGCCTTGACCCGCTGCAACCCCCGCCCTGCGAGGGCGCAGCCGGAGGGTGCGTCCAAAACCGCGACGGCTCTCAGGGGGGCTTTGTGGCTCGCACCGCTCGCCTAGAGCCCGCCTGCTGGCGTAACGGCTATCACCAACCCTATATCGGCGTTCAAGCACAAGTATGCGATTTTGCGAGGATCTCAGGCAACGCTGAGCTGCGCGGCTGCACCAGAGTTGTCCAAAGGGCTTTTATTTGCGGACCCGTTCAGTTGTCGCAAAACGCCTCCGTCTCGGGTCAGGCGAGACTCGCTGGAGCCATAAAGCTTGCGGGCAACGCCGCAGTTTCTGGCTATGCCTTTTTACGTGGCCCCGACATTAAGCTCTCAGGCCAAACCCACATCTCGGGTCACACCCGCTGGAAAGGACCCTTGCATCTCACAGGCACTCAGCAGATCACGCACACGAGCGACCTTTTGAAGCTGAGCACGGCGTCAAGCGGCAGGCGGGGCTGGACCACGCCCGGTCTCCTCGCCTGCTACCGCTTCCTAGGCCAATGTTTGGAGCCCTTCTTGGGCTGCCCGCATCAGCCTGAAGACGCTGAGCCTTTGCGGGAGACTGGCCCCGAAAGTTCCGATGAAACTGCCAGCGAAACCTCAAGTGACGGCGCCCTCTTTACCTCCTCTTTCTTCCTCCTCGGCGCCGCTTACTCACCCTCGCACTCCGATGCCGACCCTTAAAAAAATCAAACGGACCGCGACAAGCCCCAGGCCATGCCCCCCTCCCCGACTCTCCACCGTGATCCTTACTGCTCCGCGTCAAACGGACGCCCCCTCAAAGAGGTCATCCGCCCGAATCTCAGGCATAAAATTTTTTTTGGAAATCTTTAAAAGAATCTTGACTTTTATTCAGGAGAGATGAATCTATGATTTGGGGCTTTGCTGCGTAAAAAGGTCAAGGTCTCGAAAAAGTCACCTGCAAAATCGCGTGCACAGCCACTGAAAAGCGAAAAAGCTCAAGCATTCCGAAAATTTTAAGCCCGAGCGGCAAACCGGCGCCAGTTTTAACGTCTGCGTCTCGCTTCAGGTCTTTGCCCAGCTCAAACTGTGCGCCCGCTTTTTCTTGCCTTCCGCAAGAGCAGACCGTGGTCTCGATCCGCCAGCGTTTGGCCGTTCGCCTGGGGTGAGGAGAAAAAATTTATTTTGTTTTTTTTGTGAGACGCGCAAAAATTTATTTTGAAAAAGTGAACGGCTCAGCTAGCATTGCATGAGGAACGTTTGCGGGATCGGAGAAAAAACCTGGGACCATGAGCATTCCGCCGCACACAGGGAAAGTAGGGGCGAGCAAAGCACTCAGCAAAGAGCGTCAAGCAGGGAGCTCAGAAGAACTCAAGATTCCTCTTAAGTCCTTTTGAGAACCCTTGAGTAAGAGACACCATTCACGAAGCGAGCGAGTGCTTGCGGCGAAGCGGCAACCAGCAGGTGAAGTCCTGCAGGTGCCAGAGCTGATGAGGATCATCGAAGGACGTCGAAGATCGAGAAGTAGGCAAACACAAAGGCAAGAAAGCGTTTTGCGCGAAAAAATGAGGTGAAAACATATGATTAACGTATCCCATCTAACTAAACTGTACGGTCCGCGCGCAGCGGTCACCAACTTGAACTTTGAGGTCAAACAAGGAGAAATTGTAGGATTTCTCGGGCCTAACGGTGCTGGAAAGAGCACCACCATGCGACTGATTACGGCGCTGATGCCGGCTACCGCGGGCACCGTGAAGGTGGCAGGCTATGACGTGTTTGACCAGCCACTGGAAGTCAAGCGACGCATTGGCTTTTTGCCGGAAAATCCTCCTGTTTATCTCGACATGCAGGTGGAGGAGTATTTAAGCTTTGCCGCCAAACTGCACCAGGTTCCCTCGGAATCGATTAAAAAGGCGGTTCACCTTGCGCTTGAAAAAACCTCACTCAAAGATGTCAAAGGGCGCTTGATTAAAAATTTATCCAAAGGCTATCGCCAGCGCGTGGGCCTAGCCCAAGCGATTGTCCACAACCCCCCGGTTTTGATTCTCGATGAACCGACGGTGGGTCTGGATCCGAAGCAGATCATTGAAATCAGGGAGCTGATTAAAAGTTTTGGCGGGGATCACACCATCTTGCTCAGCTCGCACATTTTGCCTGAGGTGACGGCGACTTGCGAGCGAATCATCGTGATTGATCGCGGGCAAATTGTGGCAGAAGACACCATCGAGGGTTTGACGCTGAAAATGAGCAAGGCCTTGGTTTACTCCTTGATCGTGAAAAACCCTTCCAGCGAAGGGAAAACAGCGTTACTTGAGATTGCTGGCGTCAAAAAAATCCATGTCGATGGCCATAAGTATACCCTCGAGTTGAAAGCTGACGCGGCCGACATTCGCGAGCAAATTATTGAAACCGCTGTTGGGAAAAAAATGGGCGTTCTCGAATTTAGTGGCGAAAAAATGAGCCTTGAAGATATTTTCCTTCAATTGACTACCGTTGAAAAAACAGGAGCACACGTATCATGATTCAAAGTTGGAGAAATATTTGGACTATTGCAAAACGGGATCTCAGATCCTATTTTGCATCCCCGCTTGCCTATATTTTAATAGCAAGCTTTCTACTCATCATGGGTTACCTTTTTACGGTAATCTTACAGTACTTTGCTTTGCAAAGTAGCCGCTACAACCAGATGAATTACGGAAAGGCGATCAGTCTTGCCGATGGCGTTTTAAGACCGCTGTTTGGCAATATGAACGTTATTTTTCTGTTTCTCGTGCCTGGCATCACCATGCGATTGTTTGCAGAGGAGAAAAAACAGCACACTCTCGAGTTATTGCTAACCGCTCCCATCACCTTATGGGAGATCATTCTTGGCAAATTTCTCTCGTCTATGCTGTTAGTGTCCAGCATCTTGCTTGTGACCATCGTCTATCCCTTGATTTTGTGGTTCACCGGCAACCCGGAGCTCGGCCCCATTTTAACGACCTACCTGGGCACCTTGCTCCTGTACGGCTGCTATCTCTCGACCGGAGTGTTGTTTTCGGCGATGACGGAAAATCAGTTCGTCGCCTACTTCTTAAGTCTGATTGCAAATTTGTTTTTTTGGCTGATCAGTTGGGCTGCCAATACTGCAGGACCGTTTTGGGGTGAGTTTTTCACCTACGTGGCTCTCATCAGCCACTTTAATAATTTCTCTCAGGGCATCATTCACACGTCAGACATTGTCTACTACCTTTCTTTTATGGGAATAGGCCTTTTCTTGACGCACCGAGTCCTTGATTCTTACCGTTGGAGATAACTAGACATGACGAATAAAGCATCTAAAAAACAAAACTACCTCACTCCGCTCTATTGGATTTTTACGGGGATTTCCTTCGTAGCCTTGATCTCTGCCCGCTTGATTTATCCTGAATTTCTAGGCTTAACCGCTCTTTCCGGGCTGGCGCTCTTGGGTTGCCTGGTCGGCTTGATCCTGGAGAACCAGAAAGCCCTGAAAAGCAGGGCCGCTGCTTTTGGCTTGAATTCGGTGATCACCACCGCTTTGGTCTTAAGCATCATTGGGCTTTTAAACTTCCTCTCTTCGAAGTATTTCAAGAAGTGGGATCTGACGACCAATCAGAAATTTACCCTCTCCGAGCAAAGCTTAAAGTTGGTGCGGGAATTAACGATGCCCGTGACCGTGACTATTTTTACCGCCGACAAGGAGCGCTTTCGGGCGATCTTGGAGAACTATAAGACGGCAGGCACGAAGTTTAGTTACGAGATGGTGGATCCCTTTCGTGAGCCGACCCGCTTTAAGGCTTCGGGCTTGAAGAAACAAGACACCGCGGTGATCACCGTGGGTGCGCGCGAAGACAAGGTGGATGATCTCACCGAAGAAAAAATCACCAATGTTTTGATCAAGTTGCAAAAAGATAAGCAGCCGATTCTGTGTGTCTCCACCGGTCACGGGGAAAAAGATTTTAACAGCAACGACGCAGAAGGGCTGAGTCTCGCTAAAAAATCGATCTTATCGCAATACTACCAGATCAATGAAATCAACTTGCTCAAGGACCGCGCGATTGCCACCTTTTGTGACACGGTCGGGATTTTTGGTCCCAATAAGACCTACTTTGCGCCGGAAATTCAGAACCTGGACGAGTATTTAGAAGGGGGCGGTAAGTTAGCCATCGCGCTTGACCTCAACATGCGCGGACCGGAAACCAATCCTGAACTGATAGCGTTACTGGAAAGATGGTCGATTAAGGTCTCGCCGAACATCGTGATTGATGAGATTTCCAAGCTTTTTGGCCTGGAAATGACCATGGCGGTATCGGATCCTGAGCGTGGCTTTTCACCCGATAGTTCGATCACCAAGGAATTTCGCTCCGTGAGCATTTTCCCCCTTGCCCGGCCGCTGGTGGCGCTCCCTAACCCTCCGGCAAGCCTGAAAGTGCAATGGCTGATTCGCACCATGCCGCAGGCCTTGGAATCCAAGATTGGGATTGGCAAAGTCAACGTCGACCCACGCACCGACAAGCCTGGTCCGCACAACTTGATGATGTCGGCGGCTGGTAAGCTAAGCAGTGATTCTAAGGCTAAAACCGAGACCCGAATTGTGGCCTTTGCCTCTTCGCTACTCGTGACCAACCAGTTTGTCAACCTCAAGGGAGGTAACCTGGACTTGTTCATGAACGCGATTTCCTGGCTGATGGAAGATGAGAATCTCATTTCCATCCGTGCACGAGAAGACGTGGCTGGCAAAGTGGAGTTATCGGAAAAATCAGGCATTTTCATCTTGTTACTCACGATCTTGATTCTGCCGCTGATTGTAGGCGCGGTAGGCGTGGGCGTGTGGTATCAGCGTCGTAAGCTCTAAGGTTCGCTTTTTTGAGTCACCCATTTTGCGTGAAGAGAGGTCAACACAATGATTAATCCTGCTGTTTCTTGGAATCGTCAAGCGTTTCTAGCCTTTCTGTTGTTTGGATTAGGTTCCTTCACTTACTGGCTAGAATTCAACCACCGTCCGGCTCAAGAGGAACTCGATGAGAACACCAAGCATCTGTTCCAGCTCAAAGACCTGACCATTGAGCAGGTGCAGCTGGCTGCGCCTGGCTCCCCGACCGTGGTTTTGTCTTGCTTGGACCGGGAGGCGATGCTGTGTCACACCCAGGATCGCTCAAAATGGGAGATGCAAGCGCCGCTGCAGGCAAGAGCGGACTCAGGGGTGGTCAACTCAATGCTCTCAGGCTTGGCATCGGCCAATCCGAATGAGACCCTGGATCTAAAAGAGGAATCGGCTGAGAAGAAGCTCAAAATGCTGAAAGAGTATGGTTTGGATCTAGAAGGGCTGAAAAAGGCCCTGCGAATTACCGTCTTGACACCCCAAGGTCGGACCACGCTTTATTTAGGCAACAAGCATCCCATCGGCGACACCTCCTTCGGTTGGGTGGAAAATGCCCAAGCAAAAGACCCAAAAGCGACTCCGGCCCAAGCGCCTGAGGGAGTGTCCGACGCCGCTTCGAACCAACAACAGGTGCAAGTCAGGCTGGAAGACATTACCAAAGTGGTGCTGGTGCCAAGCTTCATTCGGGCTCACGCCGAGAAGTCCCTCAGTTACTGGCGCGACAAGAAGCTGCTGACGCTGCAAATGCCGGAAATCGAAAAAGTGAGCTTCCATAGTAACCCATCCACAGAGGCAACGCACTCCAAGAAGAAGTCGAAGCAGCCGACAGCCGCCGCCGCTGACAGCCACTTTACGCTTGCGAAAAACAAAACAGGAGCGTCGACGACGTCTTCTTCCGATAGCGTCGCAGGTCGGTGGGAGCTTGAACTCAAACCGCAACTGTGGGTGAGCAGCGAAAGTGAGTCGGTCAGTTCGGTATTATCGGCGCTGCTCTCAGCCACCGCAAAAGATCTGCTTGCCAACCACAAAACTGACCCCGAGGTGCAAACGCTGCTGAAACAATCACCGCTCGTGGCCAGCCTGGCGATTGGTCACCAGAAGAAGGCCTCGGCCGGGGAAAGCGGTGATCACAAGACGGAGTCCCACTCCATCAGCGTGCAAGTCTATCGCTCTACTCCCCACTCGCCGCTGCTTGCACAACTGCGCAAAAAAATGCTAGGTCCTGCCACGGAGAGCAACAGCGACGACGCCCCTGCCAGTCGTGACGAAGCGGACGACAAGGGCACGTTACTCGTGACGGTTTCCTCAGAGGATCCGTTATTTGAGATTGACGGAGCCACTTTTGAAAAACTCTCCAAGAAAATCAGCGACCTCCAGCTGAAAAAACCACTGAGCCCGCAAGACAAGACGCTGGCCAAGCAACTGACCTTGCAGTGGAGTCATCCGGATCACCCTGAGATGGCACTCACGTGGAAGAATGAAGTCTGGGAAAGCACGCTGGCTGTGAACCCAGCCAGCGTGAAAAAAATGTTAGAGGAACTAGCCGGCGAGAAAATCCAGTCGTTTCTCCAACCTGGATCGGCAGAACACCGTCTTGCTGAGCAAGCCTTCAATCAGGAGCCGGTTTTACGCTTCACTGTGAAAAACGAGGCTGGTGAGCTGCGACGGGATTGGAAGTTTTGCAAAAAACAAGACGAGCTCTATGGCCAGGATCAGCACTCCCCCTTACACGAGCTCTGGCGCTTGGATAAAACGCTAGTCTCAGCACTCCCTTGGGAGCCTACCTCCTTGCAAGCAGCTGCCGCGACGCCATCTGCCTCTCCGCAGCAGTGATCGAGCCGCTCTCAGCCAAGCCAGCAGCGGGTGGACTCACCGCGCAACTTCAAGCTTACCTTCGGAGGTACTGCCAGCAACTCTGGGAGTGCTTACTGCGGCCGCGCACGTTTTTTGAGCACTTAGCGCTAAGCCTAGGCTTGCGTTCCACGGCAAACAGCTCTAATGCTGATGCCACTGATGTCGCCGCCCTCGTCGTCCGTGATACGTCGTTTGCGGCTCACGCTCCGCTGCAGCAGGCCCTGTGTTTTGGTTTAATCACTCACTGGCTGAGCAGCGGGGTCGTCTTCTTGTCGCAAGGGCTGGGGGAGATGATCTTTCCGCCCCCCTCTGGCTTTGCAGCCTTGCTCCATCCCGGGCAGGGGGGAAGGGGAAGCTGGCTTGGCCATTGGCCGGGAAGTTTGGGATCAGCTGCCTTAAAGCAAATGCTGGCCTTCCTGGTGGATCCTGCACCGCCCTGGCGGCAGCCGAATCTAGCTCACAGTGTGCTCAACTGGTTTTTTTCTTTAAGCGGGCTAGCGTTAGACCCTTTTACCGAGCTGCTCTCACTCACCGTGCAAGCAACCTTTTTGGTGCTGGCTGCAGGTTTTTTGCTACCCAGGGGGCCCACTCACACCCTGCCGACAGGGCGCCCAGCGCTATCGCGCTTTAGCTTGGCTTTGATCACGCTGAGCTATGCGCAAAGCTTCAGCTTTTTGCGCGTGCTGGGTGCTTGGGGCAACAGCTTGGGGCTGCTGCTTGCCACCAGTTACGGCGTGCGGGCGCTGTTTCAGACCTCACTGCTACGCGCGCTGCTGGCGGCGCTGTTCCCCCACTTTCTCTTAAGTGCTTCGCTTTGGCTGGCGTTACTGGGTACTTTTTTTTGGTCCCTAGTGGCTTTTTTCAGTTGGGGTTTTCTGAAAACTGTAGGTATTCTTTAGACTGGAACTCGCACCCACACGCGAGAGAAGGCAGCGGCGAGAGGTCCGGGGGACCGACGACCATGAGCCGGCAGTTGCCCGCCGTCAGTGGCTTTTGCGGGGTCCTCCAACCAAGGGAAGCAAGCTGAGACGAAGAGCTTTAGACAAAGAAACAGACTGAGAGAACAAGAGGGGGGGGGGTAAGAAGTCCATGCTGATTCGCAACCGAATGCCTGACGCCTGCGGCTGGATTGAAGTGATCTGCGGGGGGATGTTTAGTGGAAAGACAGAGGAGTTGTTGCGTCGCATCCGCCGGGCACACTTTGCCAAGCAGCGGGTGCAGATTTTTAAGCCGGAGCTGGACGACCGGTTTAGCCTAAAGCACATTCAAAGTCATAATGCCAATCGCTTGCCATCGCTTACGGTCAAAAACGCGCGAGAGATTCTGGCGCACTTGCATGATAAAACGCAAATTGTCGGAATTGACGAAGCCCAGTTTTTTGACGCCGAGATTGTCTCTGTGGCGCAAAAACTTGCGAATCGCGGCTTGCAAGTCATCGTCGCAGGGCTTGACATGGATTATCAGGGCGAGCCATTTGGTTCTATGCCCCAAATGCTTGCGATTGCAGAAAGTGTGACAAAACTTTTAGCAGTTTGCGTGATTTGTGGTAATTCTGCTTCTAGGACCCAACGCATTTCCCCTTCTGACGGGACACAAAAGGGTCGTCAGCAAATTTTAGTGGGTGCCAAAGAAGACTATGAGGCGCGCTGTCGTTTTTGCCACATCCCTGAAGCTCTGGAAGGGGTGGACCTACCCAAAAAACTGCAGCAAGCCTAAGGTCGCCCTGTCTAGCTGCAACTTCACTTGTCTTGTCCAAGCTTGCCTACTAGCTTTTCTAAAGGAGTAAAGAGTTTCGTATGCCCACACCCCCCTCGCTCTTGGACGCCACAAGGCCTAACCCCTTGATTGCTGAAGACAAGCTGCAAGCCAGACTCAGCGAACTGGCTAGTGAAATTAACCAGGACTATCACCGCCTCTACCACCAAAAAGCCGTCACCGTGATTGCAGTCTTGAAGGGAAGTTTCATTTTCTTTGCTGATTTGATACGCCAGCTTGACTTTCCTTTGACGTGTGAATTCTTAGGCGTACACCCCTATGCCCGCCTTGCGCACTCGGGGGAAGTCAAAATCACGCTGGATGTCACTGAGCCGCTGGAAAATCGCCACGTCTTAGTGGTGGAAGACCTGGTGAGTTCCGGCTTAACCTTATCCTATATCGTCTCCACGCTGAAAGCCAGACAACCTGCCTCGATTCAAACGGTGGCATTATTGCAGCGGGCGGAAGGCTTGAAAAGTGATCTGAAGATTGATTATTTAGGCTTTAAAATTAACTCAGAGTTTGTGGTAGGCTATGGACTAGACTGGCAAGGAAAAATGAGAGGCCTACCTTACATCGGAACCATTGAAAATGAACATTAAATCGATTCACGCCCAAGCACCCACTCGTATTGATCTCGCAGGCGGCACGCTGGACATCTGGCCCCTGTATTTGTTTTTAAAGCGCCCGCTGACTTTGAATCTTGCCATCAGTCTCCCGGTTGAGGTGGAACTTTCCTTCCCCGCGAAGAAAACTGACGATGAGCCGACGACTGTGACGCTGATCTCTGAGGACTTGGGCAAGACCCTTAGTTTTCCTTGGAGTGAGTTTTTAAGTACGGCGGGGGAGCGCCTTGTTGTCCCCGCTGAGTTACAACTGCACGCCAAACTGTTCCAATTTTTTGCCAAAAAGCGCGCGCAAGACAACCCCGATGCCCCCACCACCCATTTAGTCTTAAAATCGCTCTCCCACAGTCCAGCGGGTGCGGGCTTAGGAGGTTCTTCGGCTTTAAGCATTGCGCTGGTGGGAGCGTTAGCCACCTGGGCGGACCCGGAGAGCAAGCCGCTTCGACCTGAGAGCGAAGGCAACTTGTATATCGACATTGTCAGAGATATTGAGACGCAAATCCTGGGCATTCCCGCCGGGTTGCAAGATTATTACGCTGCGATGTACGGCGGCTTGCAAGCCATTTCCTGGAATGTCGGTGCCCCGCGCTCGGAAGCTTTATCGTCGGTGGTGATTCATGAACTGGAGCGCCGCGTGTTACTATTTTATTCGGGGCAATCGCGTAACTCGGGCACTAACAACTGGCAAATGTTTAATCAATTTTTTGACTCCCAGGCGACTTCAGAAGGCTCCTTACGGGCACGCTTCCAGCAGATTGCTGACATCAGCCAAGCGTTAAGAAGTGCGCTGGAGAGCCATGACTGGGAAGCAATCCTTCACCTGGTGCAAGAGGAATGGGCGCTCAGACGTCATTTCACCGAGTCGATCAGCACCCTAGCGTTAGATAACGCGCTGCAGGCTGCCACCGACAAACATGTTTTAGCCGCGAAAGTCTGCGGTGCGGGTGGTGGTGGTTGTTTTTTTGTTTATTTAGCTAAAAAAGACCCGGCTGCCAGACAGCAAATTGTTGACATTTTTGCCCAGCACGGGATGCGACAGTTAGAATTTCATGGGAAGCTAGAAGGACTAGAAATTCAGATTCACCATGCCTGAGTCGAGGCGCTACCTTGGCTTGGAGTTAGCTGGGGGAAAGAATCAAAAAACTGCGGTGGCCGTGCTCGAGTTTTACCCCCGCGCCCAGAAGATCTTTTTGCTGGACGTTTATGAGAAAATTACCCAGGAGTCGCAGCAAACCGGTGATCAAGCACTCTTGGCCTTGCTGCAGGAGTTAGAAACGCAACCGCTGGTGATGGGGGTTAACGTCCCGTTGACCCTACCGCCTTGCATCACCTGCACCCGGAAAACGTGCCCCTTGCCGCACCGCTGTAACGTCCCGGCAGTAAAATGGATGAGAGAATGTGAAGCGCAGGCAGCAGCAGCAGACCTGACGCTCAAAAAAGGGTCGCAGCCCTTCCCGCGATCCTTCACGCCTTACACTCAACGACCGGTGGAGTTATGGATGAAACATCAGGTTTTCCCGCAGCTCCCCAAACACACGCTGTTTGAGTTGGATGAGACGCTAGGCAGCAATCGCGCTCCGCTTGCCGCCCGCATGCATTTCTTGCAGCGCCACTTACCCACTCTGCAATTGTATGAAGTGTCCCCGAAGCTGACGTTTGCCTGCCTGAGTGCCGGGCTGCAGTGGCCCAAAAGTCTCTTAAGTGATTACCGCACTCTGGCTGCAGGACTGGAAGCCCGGGAAGCGATCCTCCAGGAGCTGATCGCGTACTTTGATTTGTTCATCTATGAGCGCGACTTTCACAAGCTGACCCATCATTTAGCGGCACTCGATGCACTGATCTGTGCGCTCACCGCGCTGCTTGCTGACCAAAAACGCTGCAGTTTGCCCACAAGTCACCTCCCTAGCACCAAGCCAGCAGAGCAACGCTTAGCGAACGACCCACCGCAGCCTTTTCCGGAGGCTTCAGGCTGGGTGAGCTATCCTGATTGGAAGGCGCTCCGGTGAAGCATTGTTTTTTTTCTGGTACTTTTTCAAGGGCGATGATGGGTTCGAACTATCCCGCGCACCCTGGCAAAGGAACCTCGCTTTGAGCTTAGCTACGTTTTTACGCAAACTGCTTGCGGCTTTGGGGACGTGGGTGTTTGTCTCGTTTTTAACTTTTATCCTAATTCGCGTGACCCCGGGTGGGCCGTTTGACGGCGAGCAACGCTTATCGCCTGAGTTGCAAGCGACGCTTGCCCAGAGCTATCACTTGGATGAGCCGCTGCTCCAGCAATGGTGGCGCTGGCTGGTGCCGGCGCTGCGCCACGGTGATTTAGGGCAATCGCTGCAATACTTGGGTCGACCCGTGACTGCGATCATCGCAGACACGCTCCCGCTTTCCTTAGGGCTAGGCTTGACCGCCCTGGTACTGGCCGCAACCTTAGGGACGCTTTTGGGCTGCCTGAGTGCGGGGCAGCCGAAGAGTTGGCTAGCCTCTTTTGCCGCGGCCCTAGGACTTGTGGCCTTGTACTTTCCTCCTTACTTGATTGCAGGCTGTTTGATTCTCTTTTTTTCGCTCTGGCTCAAGCTGCTCCCGCCCGCGCTTTGGGAGACGCCGACATCTTGGATCCTACCGGTGATCACGCTCAGTGCCAGGCCGCTAGGGACCACGTTTCGTTTGACCCGCGGGGCGCTGCAAGAGGTCTTGGCCGCTGATTTTATTCGCACCGCAACTGCCAAGGGGCTGACTCCGCGCACCATTTTATTCAAGCACGCCTTAGGCAATGCCTTTTTACCGCTGCTGACCTGGTTAAGCCCGATTGCAGCCAACTTGCTGACCGGTTCCTTCTTGGTGGAAACGATCTTTCAACTGCCGGGCATGGGCCGCTATTTCATCCAAGCCATTTTAAATCGCGATTACCCACTGGTGATGGGCGTAACACTATGCTACGGCCTACTTCTGATTGGGCTCAATTTAGCGGTCGACTGCCTGCAAATGACCCTGGATCCGCGCACGCGCCGCAGACACCCTGAGGCTTTTTTTAGCAAACCCCACTTTACTTGCGCTTTTTCCCCCAAGACAGGCGCTCACACAAGCCGGAGCAATAACGCCGCCGCCGATCCCTCATGATTGCGCTCAAAAACCGCTTTAACCCCTGGGGGCGCGTTTGTCTGGCTGCACTCCTCCTCTTGCTCCTGCTCACCCTGCTCTCGCCGTGGCTTGCGCCCTTTTCTTTTCAAGAGCAAGACATGGAGGCCAGGCTGCAATCCCCATCTTGGACCCACTGGATGGGCACTGATGCCTTGGGCCGCGATCTCTATAGCCGCATTCTCTTTGGGGCGCGCATGTCGCTTGCAGTTGCAGCCACTACGGGCTTAAGCGCCTTGCTAGTTGGCACCACCCTCGGGCTAGTGGCGGGGTTCTACGGCGGCTGGCTTGACACACTCTTGATGCTAATCATCAATCTCTTGCTGGTGTTCCCCTCCCTCCTGCTTGCTATTTTGCTACGTATGGCGTTAGGTGGCGGTTTTTTTGCGATCCTGGTGACGCTGACCCTCACCTCTTGGATTAACCCGGCCCGGTTGATTCGAAGCCAAGTGCTGCTCTTGCGTGAGTTACCGTTTATTGAAGCAGCCGTGTCCATTGGCATGAGCCAGGCTCGACTGATGCGGGTCCATATCCTGCCCCATCTCTGGCGTCCCCTGTTAGTGGCGCTTACCGTACAAATCCCCACCCAAATTCTCGCAGAAAGCTTTCTCTCCTTTATCGGCTTAGGCTTACAGCCCCCCTACTCCAGCTGGGGGACACTAGCCAGCGAGGGCTTTCAGGCCATGCAAAGCTATCCCCATCTGATGATTTTCCCGGGTCTCACGCTCGTGGGTACCTTGATTGCGCTGGATGGCCTCGGGCATGATTTACAAAAAAAAACGGCCTCTCCTCTGGATCAGCGCTTTCTAGCGTGATAGGCCTGAGGAGCGGTTCAGGAGAGTAGCGCAAGAAAGCAGGTCTCAAAATCATGAAATATGCAAACAGCACCAGCAGCACTAGCGGGCCGCTGCTGGACTCCACCACTCCCGCAAAAACCAGCCACGCTCTAGTGAGAGCTTACGCTTTGCAGCGCTGGGTGAGGATTTTTACTCTTAGCTTGCTCCACATCAGCCTCTTGGGATTCACGAGCAGTCAGCGGGGCTCGCATGG
>JAYTHP010000038.1:0-6276 GCA_043732485.1 Oligoflexia bacterium | reverse complement strand
CCGTATTGCAAGAGTTGGCTTTGAACGATCAGCATTTTGATGACTTTGATCTTGAGGCGCTTGGCTGGCATCTCCACCTGACTCCCCAGCTACGGCGGCTGGAGTTGCGAAATAATGCGATTACGGGCGCTAAGCTACGGGGGTTTGCAAGAGGCTTGCAGCATTTGCGCAGACTCAAGCATCTAGATTTGTCGGAGAATCACTATGACAGTGAGCGGGATGAGTCCGACGAAAGCGACAGTAAAAAGGCCTCGGACGCGGGGGGGAGGAAATCGCGTGTTGGTGACGAGTGAGGTTGCAGGCAAAAGCTAATCGCCAAGAGAGTCGCCATGAGAGGAAGCCCGAGGAATCGGCTGCGGGCTGGCATGAGCTTGACCTGGCTATGGAGCAGCGCTTTCCAGGGCTTGAGCAAGACCAGCACGAGTACCTTGATCCCTTATGAAATTTGTCTGATCGGTTTGCGCCCAGGGCTAGGGCTCTCACGTTGGAGGACCGGCCAGAGTGAGAGGCTGGTTGACTAGAACATAAATTTCTTGTTGGCAATATTGGTGAGGATCGCAACCCCCAGTAACGAGGTGACGAGCGACGAACCGCCGTAACTCATAAACGGCAACGGTACGCCCACGATCGGCAGTAGGCCCATGACCATCGACATGTTGATAAAGATGTGCCAGAAGAAGATCGTCACCACCCCGAGTGCGAGAAAGACCCCAAATTTATCGTGTGATTGATAGGCAATCGATAGCCCGTTGAGCAAAAAGATCAGGTAAATGCTCAGTAAGATCAAGCAGCCCAGAAAGCCATGCTCCTCGCTAAACACCGAAAAGATGAAATCGGTATGGTGTTCGGGTAAAAACTTCAGTTGGCTCTGAGTGCCCTTGCGGTAGCCTTTGCCAAACAGCTGACCGCTGCCAATGGCGATTTTTGATTGAATCGAGTTATAGCCTGAGCCTTTGCGGTCAGAGCCTGGGTCAATAAAAGAGATCAGGCGCTGCCGTTGGTAAGGTTTTAAGGCCTTGTCATAGGTGAGCGGTAGGGCAATTAGGCTGATCAGGAGGATGGACAGCATGGTTTTCGGGCGAATCCGGATAAAAAGCATCATGCTCATAAAGGTCAGCATGAGAATTAAGGCGGTGCCTAAGTCGGGCTGCAGCATGATCAGAATGCAAGGCAAGAGGACCAGCAAACCAGGTAAGATCAAGTCGCGCCAACCATAGCCGCCCACGGTCGGATCGGATTCAAAGTATTTGGCCAGGCAAATGACCAAGCTGAGCTTCATGAACTCCGAGGGCTGAATGCGCACGCTGCCGATCCCAATCCAGCGTTTCGCGCCAAGCGAGGATTTACCGACAAATAACACCGCAGCCAGCAGCAGTAGGTTAGAAAAATAGATGACATAGGCCAGTCTGGAGAGCAGCGAGTAATGGAACGCGAGCACAATTGCCGTGAGTAGGCTGCCAAAGGCAAACCAGAGCGCTTGATTCTTGTACAAGTCGTGAGATTTATCGTCCACCCCGGTGGCGCTAAATAAGTTCCAGATGCCAATGGCAAAAAGAATCACCGCAAGCGCAATTAAGCTCCAGTTGAAGCGTTTTAAATCCTCATCGTACAGACCTGAAGCATAGGGTTGGTCAAGATCATTCATGGGAATCAAGCTCCTGTTTGTCGTCCTCCTCGGAGGAGGACGGGGCGGTGCTGGTGTTAAGAGGCAGGATAATGGGTGCCACCGGCAGACCTGCCGGTGCCAGCCCTGGTTCGCTGGAAGGCACCACTAGCACAGAGGATGGTGGATTAGCAAAGCTTTCATCTTCCATGAGGGCTGCGGCCGGTTCACCAAGCTTTTTGGCGTCCACGCCCCATTTGCTACCTTTGGCGAGCGCCTTGGCGTCAAAAGTGTTCGGGAAGTATTTCTCAAGATACCGCTTGATGATGGCACGTGCCACCGGCGCTGCTCCCGAAGCGCCATGGCAAGCATGCTCGCCCACCACGGCCACCACAATTTCCGGGTCTTGCGAGGGCGCAAAGCCCACAAACATAGCGTTATGGCGATCGGCTAGTTTCATTTTTTCGCATTTTTCATAAATCTTTTCTGCGGCAATTTTCACCACTTGCGAGGTGCCGGTTTTGCCGGCAAAATCAATACCAGGCAGGCGCTGCGAATAGCCGGTGCCGCCCGGGGTGTTCATCACCCCCCAGAGCCCCTGCTGGATCAGCTCCACCGTTTTTTTACTGAGATTGACCTGACTTAAGATCTCCGGCTGAAATTCTTTAATCAGCTCGCCTTCGGCGTTAGTGATTTTTTTGACAATAAACGGCTGATACAATGTGCCACCATTACTGACGGCGGCATAGAGGTTCGCCAATTGCAAAATAGTGGTGGCCACATAGCTTTGACCGATGGCCACGGTGGCCGTCTCACCGGCGTTCCAAGGTAAGTTAAAGCGCTTCATTTTCCATTCCTCAGTAGGGATCAAGCCTGCTACTTCGCCGCTTAAATTGATTTTGGTTTTTTTGCCTAAGCCCAAGATAAAAGCCCATTTAGCGATGTCATCGACGCTTTTGAGTTTCTGGGCCACCCGGTAGAAAAAAACATCGCACGACTGGGTCAGCGCCCGCACCAGATTGACGTCACCGTGGCGGTGATGGCAGTGGTAGAGACGATTACCAATCTTAATTTTTCCCGGGCAATGAAACGTGCTGTTCTCGTCAATTACCCCTTCTTCCAGCCCCGCCACCGCCGTGACCACCTTGAAGGTCGATCCCGGTGGGTAATGGTCTTGAATGGTCTTATCGCGTAAGGGGTGATTTTCATTGTTGACTAAACTATTCCAGTACTGGGAGGAAATCCCGCGCGAAAAGGCAGTGGGGTCAAACGAGGGCCTGGAGATCATCGAGAGAATTTCCCCGGTCTTAGGGCTTAACGCCACCACTGCTCCGATGCGATCGCCGAAGGCGGTAATGGCGGTGTGTTGTAATTCCTGATCAATCGTGAGGGTGAGATTGTGACCTGGCACCACCACTTTGGGGGGATGATAGTCAAAGAGCAAGGAATGGCGATCAAGCTTCACCCGGCCGGTGACGTCCACTTCGCGCACCTCCTCGCCGTCCGTGCCGCGTAAGAACTCCTCCATGCGTTGTTCCAAGCCAAAGCGCCCGATTTCATCCGAGATATGGTACTTGTGAATGCCCTTGCGGTTGAGGATCGGCAGCTCCGACGGACTGATCTCGCTGACATAGCCTAAAAGGTGGGCTGCCACATCGCGGTAGGCGTTGGTGCGTTTGATTTCCTCTTTGATTTCCACGCCAGGCATATCGATCTTTTGCACTTCAATACGGGCCACTTCATCGCGGGTCAGGTCGATTTTGATCTTGATGGGGATGAATTTTTGTAAATTTTTGCCCTTATCGGCGATCTTTTTGCGAATCTCCTCAGGCGACATCTTAATGATCTTCGCAAGCGTGCTGATCACTTCGTTTTCTAGGTGCGATTCTTTCAGGTATTGGGGGATGATTTCTAAGTCAAAATCCGGGCGATTATCAATCAACAGCTGATTGTTGCGATCAAACACCATGCCGCGCGGGGCCTTGACCTTGATCCTTTTAATGCGGTTTTCTTCCGAGCTGGCTCGGTAAAAATCGCCTTTCAAGACCTGGAGATAGACCAAGCGACTAACGATAATGCTGAGCCCTAAAAAAAGCACCGTGTACAGGTACTTAAAGCGGTCTTGAAACTCACGAATTTGCTCTTCTTGCCCTAAAAATGCCACCTCAAAACCCTTCGCTTTCTAACACTAACGCCTCATCCACCGCGTATTGCGCTCGAGCATTTTTAAAAGTAATCCAGTCAAATTTTTCTAAGGCCTGAAAGACCAGCAGCGAGTAGCCGGCGTTCAGCGCAGCGTCGAGCAGCAAAAAAGTCAGGGTGTGCTTCCATTGATGCGCGCCTGCGCCCAGCAAGTAGAGGAACAACAGGTGGGTGAACTTCCAGAGCAGTGAGCTTAAAAAGACGAACATCGCGTAGGAGAAAAAACTGGGGATCACGAAAAAATGCGCAGCCAAGCGGATAAAGAAGTAAATCACCATATAGCTGGATAAAAAAATACCCTGCGGCGTGGAGCTGTGAATCTCCGCAATATTGGCAAGCAGCAAGGTCACTACCCCCCCTTCAGTAAAGTGCCGTCGCAAGCCCACCCAGATCACAGTGAGTAACACCACGTCCGGCTGGATGAGGTAAAGCGGCCACGGCGCAAACAGCGAGCTTTGGATCGCAAGCCCGATAATGGTCATCAGGATCAGCGCCGGGGTGTTGATGAACTTGAGCAGCGCCCGGGTCATTTTTTTGCAGGATCTTTCTTGGGGCTGGCAGCCTGCGGGGCCGTCGACGATTGCGGGGTGAAAGGGGAGGAGCCTGAGGGAGGAGGAGGAGACTGCAGGCTAGTTTTCGTTTCCTCAGGCTTCAGGTCTTCAAAGACAATGAGGACTTCTTCTAATTTTGAGAAATCAGCGCTCGGTCGCACCTCAACCTCCTGCGTGATGCCGTAAGATTTGCGGTTCACGCGCGAGACAATCCCGGTGGAGAGTCCTTTGGGGAAAATACCCCCTAAACCACTGGAGATCAGCAAATCGCCAGGCTCAATGTCATCGGTTCGTAAGGCAAACTTGAGCTGGCAGATATCATCCGAGAGCCCTTCTACCACCCCACGCGCCCGTGAGCGCTCGACGATGGTGTCCACCGCGGATAAAGGATCTAACAGGGTCAACACGTCACTGGTCTCCCAGCTAGTGCGTAAGATGCGACCCACCACCCCTTCGTCGGTGATCACCGCCATGTTGCGCTTGACGCCGGCTTCTTCGCCACGGTTCAAACGCAAGGAGCGATACTCGTTGGAGATGTCTTTCGAGATCACTCGTGCTAAGATGCTCTTAAAATTGAGCTTTTCTTCAAAACGCAGCAGTTTTCTTAAGCGCAGATTCTCCTGCTGAATTTCCCGGAAGTCGGCAATCGACTTCAATAATCGGCGATTTTCTTCCAGTAATTCTAGATTCTCTTGATGAGTGTGCCATAAGTAAATATAACGCTCAAAGCCTAAGGCGATTTTCTCCAGCGTCCAGCTCAAAGTGATTTGAATCGGCGCAGTCATCCCAATCACGACACGATCGTAAAAACGAAAGTCTCGCGGTTGACGGTAAGTGGTGTCAATTGCCATCAGCGGGATGAGAATGAAAAAGAAAAGAGTGATGTAAAATCGATATTGTTTCAGATACTTAATCATGATTGAATTTCAATCCTTCAAGCCTTAGATCGTAACGAGCTCGCGCCGGTAAATCAATGTTTTAAAAGAGGTAAGAATCGATGTTAAGTTGGATTCGGGAAAAAATGGGAACCGCAGTTATTGGGTCAATTATTGCTTTTATCGCCTTTGTCTTTGTTTTTTATGGGGTTTTCTCCCCTAAAGCCACCAGAGGCCTGCATGAAGCGGCGGTGGCAGGAACGGTGGGAGGAGACAGTATTGCGATGTCCGAGCTGAACCGCGCGGTGCAACGCCGGATTGAGATCTTTAAGGCGTATTCCGATCAGCCGCTGACGGATGCTCAGGTCAAAAAAATGGGCCTGCGGGACATGGTTTTTCAGGATTTAGTGGTGAAACGAGCGATGATTCAGGTGGCAGCCGCAAACGGGGTGGTCAGTGCGGACGGCGAAGTGCGGGACCAGATTCAAGCGATGCCGGATTTTCAAAAAGACGGGCGTTTTGATCTTGACACCTATCGCCGGCTGCTCGAGGCCAACGGCTTTACCCCGGCCCGTTATGAGGGGTTGATGCGCGAGGATTTGGCAGCCCAGTACTGGGAAAATTATTTTTCCGAACGCGTCAGGCTGTCTGAGCGGGAGTTGCAAAAATACGCCCTTTTAGCCGCAGAAAAGCGAGCTTTGCGTTATGTCGTGCTGAGCACTGAAGGCGCGAAGAAAAAACTGGTGATTACGCCGGCGGGTCGTCAGGCGTTTGAGGCTGAGCCGACCCAGCAAAATAAGATTCAGATGAAGTTTCAAGACGGACAAAGCACGGTGTATCAGGGCAAGAAGCTGGAAGAGGTGAAAGAGGAGATTGTTCGCACCCTGATAGAAGAGTCGATGGAGCAGAAGTTTCGAGAAAGTAACGGCAAAACGGCCGACCAGCTCGTGGAGTTGCTCACCGCAGCTCAGCAGGCGGCTGGCAAAAGCAAGCCGAAAGCGGCGGCTGACGACTTACCGGGTCAGCTGCCTGAAGTTAAAAAACT
>JAYTHP010000037.1:0-1803 GCA_043732485.1 Oligoflexia bacterium | reverse complement strand
GTTTAAGAGATGATCCTTTTTATTGGTTATTTCAAAAAAGGAATCCGTTTTATGAACTGGATTTTTTAAGTTGTGAAATTGACAAGCCGTTGCTTCTTGTTTATTATAAATCGTCGTTGCTATCCTACTCATCCGAAAACGGTAGATTTGCTGAAGCTCCCGCGATAGGTTGGGCGGATTTTATGGAAGATCAATCCAGCGAGAGAATCTCTGCTATTGTTGCAGAAGACTATTCAAAAGCTTTTTTCCCAACTTCCATAATGAGATTTAATATTAAAATTCCGGGGGCATACCTTATCCGTAAGCTGCGCGCTGATACAGAGTTTCGGGCAGAATGGGAGGCCGCGCAGGATTTGAAAAGAGCCTTCATGCAAGGGACTACCCAAATTCAATTGGAACAACTAGCAACCGCGTTTACAAAAAGCACTCAAAATGAAATTCGAGAAAGACAGGGTGCGGAGCACGAAACTGCGCTGATCGAGGCGCGTAGAAAAAACGAGCTTGCGGATTTGGTCAGGCAGCAAGAAGTGAAAGCGGCGCAGCTCAGAGAGCGCGAGCTTGATGTCAATAGGCGGTCTCGCTTGAATGAGCTTGCGGCCAAGGGACAAATTCTCACTCGCACCCTCTTTAGTCCCAAGGTTTTGGGATCGACAAGTCTGTTGATGGCGGCTTATCATCTATTAAAAAACGGGACCCCGGCTTTGTTCAAGGTGCGTCCCCAGGTGATCAGCGAGAGTTCTCTGCCGAAGTACAGTTGGCAACGCTTTTTCTCAAGGCCAAAAAACGAATCGCGCCTCAATGAGATGGTCTACAATCAGGAGCTGCATCGAAGGATCATGGATTTGAGTCGGCGCAACAAGCAGATCGTGGCAAGCGGTGGATTGTTGAGCAATTTACTTTTTTACGGTCCGCCTGGGGTGGGAAAGACCATGGCAGCCAAGGAAATTGCCAGACACTCGGGCGCGAATTATCTCATTTTTAGCGGCGCTGATTTTATGCAACTTCCGCTTGAAGAGGCGTTACAGGAGCTGAAGGGTATTTTTAGGTACGCGCGCTCTTCGCGGAAGCCTGTGGTGGTTTTTGTGGATGAAGCCGATTCAATGTTTCCCCACCGGTCAAAGGCGTCTGAGATCAATAAAAAGTTGACCAACTTGTTTTTAGCGATGGTCGAGAAACCTAGTGATGCTCACCTCCAGTTCATTTTTGCCACCAATGCGGCGCTGGATTTAGATTTCGCGGTGCTGAGTCGGATCAATCCGCTGGGGACTGTCAAATTTAGTGCGCCTGATCAGAAGGCGCGAGAACACCTCTTAATGGTCTACCTTGAGAAGCTCTTGACTCGGATCCCGAGGAGTCAGCTAACGCTCAATGGTCCAGCTTTTGCGGAAGCTTTTGAGCGGCGTGCGAGCCAGTTGGCAGCGGTGCTCGAGGGTTGGGTAGGTCGTGGCATTGAGCAGCTGGTGATTGATGTTGTGGGTCAATGGCAGCTCGATCAGCAAATGAAAGTTCTTGCGGCAAAAAAGGGTGCCAGCCCTTCCTCGCGGCTGGCTTCTGAGCTGAAACACACGCAAGCTCAGTTTGAGAGGGAGTTGTACGGTGTCTTTTTACGCAAGATCAAGGAGGGCCAGGAAAATGCGCTTGCTTTCCAGGCTCATGAGGAAAATACGGCATCACCGCCCGCTTCCTCCTCAGGTGAGGTAACCTCAGTTTCAGTGGCCGAGCTGCTAGCCCAGCAGATGGAGGCTTTACGCTTAGAGGAGCATCAGCAGCTGGCAGCAGCTGACGCGGAATCGACCTTTGCCG
>JAYTHP010000036.1:0-6283 GCA_043732485.1 Oligoflexia bacterium | reverse complement strand
TGGCCTTGAAGAGTTTGCAGCGCGGGGCGCAGGATCGGCAAAAAGTGGACGATCAAACCCCGCCTTCGCAAGTCATGGTTTTGGTCTCAGACGGCGAAGATGACCTGTCAGACGAAGAGGTGCGAGCAGCCGTGCCGCAAGGGGACGCGTCACTTGAGGTGAAATTTTATGTGCTTGGGGTGGGGACGCCTGAGGGTGGCCCGGTGCCGATTCAAGACGGCGCTGGCAATGCGCAAGGCTTTAAGCGGGACACCCGCGGGGTGGCCGTGATCAGCGCGTTGAACGAGTCGTCTTTGCAGCGCTTGGCGGAGTCCTGGAAAGGACGCTATTGGCGGGTTACGGCGCTTGAGAGCGAAATTCAGGAGTTATCCGGCGAGCTTGCAGGACTGAATCGCTCGGATTACGGGCAGCGTCGCTTCCAGATCTATCAAGAGGGCTTTCAGTACTCGCTGTTTTTAGCGATCGTGAGTTTCATCTTGCTGCTCAGTCTTCCACGCAAGAAAAGCGGTGCAGGCGGTATAAGTGGACGAGAAGACGAAGAAGCCGGGGCATTCGGGTTCTGGCCGCCACGTGGCGCCTTGCGCAAGTTTTGGGGCGGGAGCGTGAGCGTGTTTTTGCTTGGGCTTGGGCTGGGAGTGCCTGTTGCGTCTCAGGCCGATGATTGGAGGGCTTACCTGGAAAACGAGCGGGGGCTGAAGGCCTATCAAGAGGGACGTTTAGAGGAAGCACAAAAGAGTTTTGATCAAGCGCATCACCAGGATCCGGCAAGCGGCGAGTTAGATTTTAACGAAGGGGTGACGCAGTTTAAGCAGCAGCAATTAGAAGAATCGATTGACTCCTTTATGAGTGCGGGCAAGCTTGCTGAGAAGCAAGGGAATTGGGACTTACAAGGGCGCTCGCTTTACAATCTCGGCGGCGCGCAGGCAAAAAAAGGGGATCTAGCGTCGGCTGCGCGCGCCTATGTGCGAGCCATTAACAAGAGCCAGCAAGCGCACGACCCGGAGCTTGAGGCGTTAGCGAGGAAGGCGCTGGAGTTGCTAGTGGCTAAGCCTGAGCCCTCACCGTCACCTTCGCCCTCGCAATCCGGTTCACCGCAGCCTTCCCCGTCGTCGGGTGACCCTTCTTCCTCCCAGAAGAATGGCTCTCCTCAAGAGTCTGGTGATCAAAAGTCCCCTCAGCAAGGCGACCAGCAGCCGAACGGCGGCGGCAAGCCCTCTGATTCTCACGCTTCAGGGGAGGAGAAGGGAGATCAAAAAGGCAAGGGCAGCTCGGGCGCAAGCGGCAAGTTAGAGGGTGAGGGTCAGGCCGGATCGTCGCATGGCGATGAAAACGCAGAGGGCAAAACGGGTCAAGACCGCGGGGGGGGTGAGGAGGGTGCGCAAAAGAAGGTCTATAAGAATCCTCCTTCGGCCAAAGAGCGGGCCCATCAGCGGCGGCAGATGTTCCATTCGCAAAAAATGTCGCAAGAAGACGCCGAAAAAGTCATGGCCGAGCTTGCCAGTAAAGAGCAAGAGTTAGAGATGCGAGAAGCGGTGCAAGATCAGTACAAGACGCAAAGCAAGGCGAAACTCACCGGTCGCCCTCGGCAGGACTGGTAAGGTCAGCGCGCACACACACACACATACACTTGTCCGTTCGCCCAAGGTCTCTTTGATGCTTTTTTGGCAAGTAATCTCGAGGGGCGGTGGCGGTGCAGGCTGCGCGAAGCAAGTTACAAAAAAAAGGGGTTAGGAGTGGCAAAACAGCAAAGCGGTGAGCAAAAAGAACCAACACCAGGATTAGCGCTTCAAGGTGCGCTGCAACCAGGCCGGCAATTATCAGGGCGTTTCATGAGGAGGACGCTTGAGGCGGGTGGTGCGGCTTATCAGGGGGTGGCGGTGGCGTCGCTTTTGTTGCTGACACTGGGCACCTCCTCAGGGGTGAGGGTGGCTAGCGCCAACCCTCAAGACGTGCAAGTCAACGCGACGCTGGACCGTACCGAGATCACTGAAAACGACCTGCTGACCCTCACTCTGAGTGTCGAGTCGAGTGAAAATGCGGTGATGGGGGAGCCTGAGTTTCAAGCGCCGGACTTTCAAGAAGTCGAGAGTTACCGCTCCAGCTCCTCGATGTCGAGTTTTGATAGCACGAGTCGGGCGTTTGAGGTGGTGCACTCTCAAAAAATCGTCAAAAGACTCAGACCCCTCAAACAAGGCCCCTGCAAGATCACCCAGATTTTGATTCCCGTGGGTCACGTGAAGCGACCGGCGCCTGATCTCACCGTGCAAGTGGTGGCAGCTGGACGAGGGGGCCAGGGCCAAGGCGGCGGTGGTGGTGGTGGTGTAGGGGGTGCTCAAGGCGGAGGAACTGGCCCGGAGCTCACCCTGGTTGCTGAGACAGAAACCACCCGCTTGTATAAGGGCCAGCAGCTGATTGTCAGTTATTTTTTGTATCATCGCAACCGTATTTTTAACCTCAATCTTGATAAAATACCGGTCTTGCAGGGCTTCTTGCGGGTGGATTTAGAGAGCCCGGCAACTGGAGGTCAGATCACGGAAGAGCCTGTGAACTATCACGGCGTGCCTTATCAGCGAGCCTTGATGGCGCGCTATGCACTTTACCCGTTGCAACTCGGGCAGTTTGTTTTGGATGGCTTGGGGATTAAGTACAGCTATTACGGCATGGGGAGTGATGACGATCGCTCGGATCCGTTTTATGGATTTTTTCAGCAGATGGCGCCGCAAGTGGCGGTGTCTCGCAGTCAGCCGGTCAAGGTGCAAGTCTTGGATTTGCCAGCGGGTAAGCCGAAGAATTTTCACGGTGCGGTGGGGGCTTTTAAAATGAGTGCGAGCCTCGCAAAAAGCACCTTGAAGGTGAATGAGGCTGTGACGTTGACCTTAAAGATTGAAGGACAAGGGAACCTTGCGGGTTTAACCGAGCCTGAGGTGGAGTTGCCTGAGGGGCTGGAGCTGTATCGCTCGCAAGGTAAGATGGCTCCTTCAGGCAAGAGCGGCTACGGAGTGAAGAATTTTGAATACTTGTTGATCCCGCGCCAGGCGGGCGAGTATGTGATTCCGGCTTTGAAGATGAGCGTGTTTAATCCGCAAACCGGGGTGCAGGCCTATCAGGAGTTAGAGACCCAGTCGCTGGGATTGACGGTATCAGAGAGTGCTACCTCTCATCCTCAGGCGCAATCACCGCAGGCGCCTCAGACTGCCGCAAGTACTGCCGCAAGTACTGCCGCAAGTAATGATGAGTCGAGTCAGCACCAGAACCAGCAGTCTTCACAGTTGTCCAACGCCGCCAACGCTTCCTCCCCAACTCCCCTACCGTCGCAAGCTCCTGAGGGGCGGGCTGCAACAACAGGTTTCGGGTCGTCGGTGATGAGCGGTGGGTGGCAATCTGGGTGGAAGATGCTGCTAGGGATCATGCTGGCTATGGTCGTCGGATGGTTTTTCTTGCGGGCTTTGGGCACCGGGGTGTTACGGGCGCGCGCCTGGATGAAAAAGCGCAGGCAGCCTGTGGTCTTGCGCTCTCAGTGGCTAAAAAAAATCCGTGCCCTGAAAGATCCGCGCTCAGGTCCCTTGCCTGAGCGTTACGAGCGGGCTTGTGAGGCGTTGTGGGGGTTTTTAGGGCAGTTCCTGCAAGTCGAGCTGCGGGGACTGAGTCGCGAGGAATGCGGCAGGGTCTTACAAGAAGAAAAAGGCCTGCGGCCTGAGACCTGGCTGAGATTGCAGCGGTTTTTGTTGCAGTCCGATCAATTGCGCTTTGGCGTGCCAGGCTCCAGTGACTCCCTGCAAACCCAAAACGCCCGGTTAGAAGCTGAGCTGCTCAGTTTCCTTGACTTCTTACTCGAGCTGCCGCTCCTCCCTGAGCTGGTTGCCAGCAACCGCCAAAGGGAGCGACAAGAGGCGGCGTTGCGGAAGAAGGCTGAAGCCAAGAGACGCAAAGAAACTCCGTCCTAAACGGTTTTGTGCTCTTTTGAAAAACGTCCGTCATCAGCGTTGCTGGGGTGTCAAAAGCTTGGGAGGCAGATGAAGCGGTTTGCAGGATTTCGTGCTTTTAAAGCCAAAGTAGAAGGTGCAGGAGGAGGAGGCGGAGGAGGAGAACTCGCAGCAACCGACGCTGCTGGGTCGCAGCCGACTCACGTGTGCGTGGCGTTAGGGAATTTTGACGGCGTGCACCTGGGGCATCAAAAAATCCTTACCGTCTTAAAAGCGCAAGCCTTGCGGCATCAGTGTGAAGCGATGGTCTATACCTTTCGTCCCCATCCGCAAGCCGTCTTAAGGCCAGCCACTGCGCCTGACTTGATTTTAACTTATGACGAAAAAGCGCAAGTCTTACAATCCCTGGGAGTGGACGGACTGATTGAAGAACCGTTTGATGCTCAGTTTGCGAGTCTGAGTGCTGAGGAGTTTTTTCGTCAAGTGTTAGTCGAGGCGCTTGGGACGCTTGGTGTGGTGGTGGGTTACAATTTTAGCTTTGGGAAAAAGCGCTCTGGCACGCTACCGCAGCTGGCGCAGTGGTGTGAGGCGGCGGGGATCGCTTTTGAGGTCGTGACGCCGCAAACCGCGCTGCCACGGGAAGGACCTGAGGGGGCTGAAGCGCAGTTGCCCGTGCTCTCCAGCTCCAAGGTGCGGGAATACTTGCTTCGGGGTGAGGTCAGCGCCGCCCACAAGCTCTTGGGACGGCCCTTTTTTTATCAAGGCAAGGTGGTGCACGGTGCTGGGCGAGGGAGTAAGATCGGTTTTCCCACCGCCAACTTAAGCTGGGCGCCCAAGATTTTACTGCCTCACGGCGTTTACGCCACCTGGAGTCATTGGCAAGGCAAGGTGTTTCCTTCGATCAGTCACCTGGGCGTGAGGCCGACCTTTGCGCAGACGGCTCAGGGGGAAAAGGGGGCTGGGGAGGGAAAGGCTGAACAGGCTGCCGCGGCTAATCCAAGCAACACAGTTTCAGACGCCGCGCTCGGGCAAGGGGCGCTTGCGCTGGAGACCCATTTCTTAGGAGGGCCTGAGGACGACGGTCAGGGCAAAGGTCAGGTTGAAAGTCCAGCTGCGGGCGGGCGGTTGCTGGAAGGTGATTTCGGCTCGCACGACGCATTGCCTCTGAGGCTGGATCTTTATGGGGTTACGCTGCGAATTGACTTTTGTGAATACTTGCGGCCAGAAATTAAGTTTGCTGGGGTCGGTGAGTTGCAAAAGCAAATTGAGCTTGATATTGCGAGGGCCAAAATTTCTCTGCACCTTTCCCGGCTGCTGCAGTCCGGCGCATAGAGCGTGAGGGCAAAGGGGCAGTCCGGTCGGGTGGTGGTGGCGTGGTCTGCTGGCAGTTTTGGCTCGTCTGGACCCCGCCTCTCCTGCAAGCGTAGCTGAGGTGACATGGGGTGAGTAGCGAGTAGGAACTAGTGTGAGATTTCAAGCCTTTAGCTGTGAAAAATGATGCCGATAAGACGGGAGTTAAAAAAAAAGGGGCGAGAGCCTCGGGCACCAAGAACGTTTCAGGGCTTGGGAGGGGGTTTTTCCCCTCTTAGGGGTAGTTGAGGGTGGGGAGTAGGCGTTGCACACAGCGCAAGTGGGCTTTGATTTATCTTTTTTGACCGATAAGCCGATCCTTACCTATGATCAATGACGTTAAGCTGAGGGTAAAGGTAGGTCGTGCTGGGTTCACACTCGTTGAAGTGATGGTCTCCATGGGTGTTTTATCTATTTTTGTCGTCGCAATGGCACAAACTATGTCCCAGATGTCACGAAATCTTGCACTTTACAATTTTTATAGCCAGGCTGAGACTCAAAGGCAGTTTATTAATGGGACTTTGGGGAATATGAACTCTTGTTCAAGTGCTTTTTATTCTAACGATGTCACGTATGATCCTAGTAAAGATCTTATTCAAGATCCTATTACAGGTCCTAAAGGGTTCAGTCTAGCTGGGGGTTTAACCTTTGACCCACTGTATCCAGCGGTTCCCCTTACCGCGGGTCAGCCACTGCCGGCCGTTCCAGTGCTCCCCAAGCGCTTCCAGCTGCTGCCTCCCATCAGCCCGGCCTTGAGTAAGCAAAGTCTGATTTCTAATACGATGTATTTGCAAAATCTTAAGCTCATGCCTGTGATGCCGCTCGTCAACGGGACCCCGGGACCGCAATCGCTCCCCCTTCCGCTTGTATCACGCCAGTATGTAGAAAATAGGCTGAGCTTGGTTGCGACCTTTGCTTCAGCGTCGCTCGGCGTAGTGATAGATAAGACTATCCTTCTGTTTGTCAGTCAAGACAATGCGGGGCGCATTGTGTTTTGTTCGAGTCAGAAC
>JAYTHP010000035.1:0-6377 GCA_043732485.1 Oligoflexia bacterium | reverse complement strand
CGATTGCGAGAAATTTCCCGAGAAATCGTGCTCTTGTGAAGACCTAGCTTGCGTGCAATCTCAATTTGGCTTATCCCTATGTCTCGAAGCGTCCCGATAAGGCGACGATCTTCGTGGGTGACTCGACGGTATTTCATGTGTGCTCCTTTGAATCGTGGTTGAAACAAAGAATACACAAGGCTTACCGTTGAGTCTTCTCTTTATTTCAGACACCTAGATTTCAAAGTTGCGATACGAACTGTTGGGTGGGCTTTTATTTCAAGTGCTTATTTCTTTTTTTTGCTAAGTCAGTGCCATTGGTCCCAAGCCCTGGTGGTTTTTCATCCTACGCTGGCACTGATTTTGCATCCCCTCGAACCGTCACGGGGCGCAGGCGAGGCTCATTTTGAGGAACAAGCCTCAACCCTAGTGAGCAATGATTAATAAGGAGGCCGCTCATGCGTTTAGATCGATTCACAACTCAACTTTTTTGCCAACTGGTGTTGTACAGCTTCAGCCTTAGTGGCAACGCCGCCCCCTTAACCCCCGCAGAGCAAAGGGCCGGCAAAGTGATCTTCAAGGCCCTCCAGATGCGGCAGACCCAAAGACGGCAGCAGACAGCCGATCGCCCACTGCTGGAAAACCACAAGGCAGCCCTGCGAGGTGGCAGCCAAATGCTAGAAAGCAACATAAAACCAACACTCCCGGAAGAATTGCCTCTTGATCAGATCGAAAAAAAATTACTAGGGAAAATGTTTTTTGTCCAAACCCTCCCCAGTCTCAGTGCAGACGGCAGGCTCATTGCAACTTTTAACTACGAAGGCGTTCATGTCGGATTTAGCAGCGGACAGTGGGTTGTGGACTGCTTCCCTAAAGGACAAAGAAAAACCGTCCATTCTGACTGGTTAAGCACTCTCCATTTTACCATCAACCACCTGGTTCCTTCAGATCACTACGCTGGAGCTCGGGGAGGTGGAACGGACCGCCCCTTTGTGGTCATTGTTCCAGTCAACACCCACTCCCGAGGAAATGCAAAATCCCAAGATTCAGACCTCTTGGACAAGACGGTTTCGGCAAGCTTTCCAGAAGTGGTCGTTTTAGGAGACCACGTCCTACCCAAAGACTCCCTAATTTTAGTGCGCTCTGACAAACGCCACGAGGTCCCTCCCTACTATCTTGAAAACGGTTTTAAAATTATTGAGTACGAGGGTATTTTGGTTGACGGGTTGGAACCAAAGCCAATCCTAGTTGGCAACCTTCATGAATCCGAAAAATGGGATGGCACTGACCTGCTGCGAGAATCCGATGGAAGATTTGACGTCACGCCAGCCGGAGATTTGCTCATCCGAACAGCCATTCCGAGTAAGAAGATCACAGAAAAATACGCGAGGCAAACAGTTGACTTTCAGTTAGTGGTTGATCAGAACGAACGAGAGTTGACCGGTCAACCGATCGTTAACGCAGATGAAAAAAATCATTACAAACTTGTAGTTAATGAAGACGGAACAAACAGTAACTTTTCTGATTCTTCAACTAACAAAAAACTGTATCAGCTTAGTAATAAAAAATTAAGAGTATTTACTCAAGGAAATTTTTATAAATACGTGAGAGAAAAAATCATTGCAGATGACTATACAAAAAAGAGAGACGCTGTCAACAAAACGATCAAAGAAAATGGAGGATTTTTAGTAGACATGTCAGACGCTTTCGATGGTAGGCCCTGGGCCTACAAAAAGGTTACCGACAGCAAGGGTAACAATCTCAACACTATAGAATTTTTTAAAAAGCTTTTCCCAAATAAACCCGTGGCCTTTGGGGAAGACGACACCACTCACTGGGACTCAGAAGGCGAACAATGGAGAATGCAGCGAATAAGGCAGAAGAACCGTGCTCTCCAGTTCTACGGTGAGATTGGCTTTTCCATCGAAGAATACCATAGCAAAAAGCTGAATAAGTGGTTAGATCAGCTGCATTTAGCACCTCAGGCCTTGGCCCAACATAGAAAAATAGAAAAAAACTCCTTGATTGCCTACCGTGCAATGGATTATATTTTTGATCATTTTAAAAGCAAGGAAGCGGCTTTCGGTTACATAGAAACTCACTTGATGGAGTTAGAAAATAAAGGGACTCTTGCAGCAGTCAGAAACGATCCTGATTTTGAAAAGAAATCGGTCGATGAACTGGCCAAAAAATTCTGCGACTTTGACTTTCTGATCCTCCAGCGACCCTCAGCTCAAAACGATTTAACTGATTCAAAGAATTTATTAGAAAGCTTAATGTACGTAACGAACGGGATGAAGCCTGATGAAGCAAAAGGGGTTCTAAAAACTTTTTTCTCAAAATCATCAATCATTAGAGCCCTTTCAGAACAAGAGGCAGAAGAGCTAAAGGCAAGAGCGATTCTTATTTATTTTTCGAACTTTAAAAAATACTTTTACAATCAGGGCGGGGGTCCCTTTCATCCCTTAGCGAGAAATGACTATAAGGATTACAAAGCTGTTATTGAGTCTTTAGTTCAAGAAGTTGATCGAGTCGGCTTAAAAGACCCCAGCGAGGCCGCCCAATTAGAAGAAGTGAAAGAGATGCTAGCGAAAGTTTTGCAGTAACCCCAAGACCTGAGGACCCAGGGGCGCTGGATCCTTGTCGCCCAGCAGCCACTGACCAACCACCCGGTGCGTGGCAACCCAGCGCCTGGACTCCTGCCCCACCCCCCCCTGCAAGGCGGGGAAAAAGGCAAGCAATCCCTCTGCTCCCGGGGCTCTAGTGATGACCCGAGGGTGACTGAAGGCTTGAGCGACGCCTCCAACCTCCCCCTGAGGAGAAAGCGCCCGCAACGGACCGGAGCAACGCTCCGCCACCTGAAGCTTTTCTGGCGCGCTTCTGGCAGGGAGCAAAGCCTGCGGCAGGGGGCGTTGAGTCACCCGTTTCCTCTGGCCTCACAAAAATCTCCCGCACCCTGATCAGCCCTGCTGCTTCCTGTCACCCAACGCCTGAGCCGTTTAGAACACATTCACAATTAAACGCTTCCCTCCCTTCCCAAAGCCCTTCCCAAAGCCCTGACGCGCAGCTCTGCACAGGTCCGCTCACTCAGAGCCCGCATCAACGCCAGCTTTGAAATCCCCTCGACCCATGAGGCCCTCCCTCCCCCTCCCTCCCCTGAGCGCCCCTTCTAGACTCCCCCGATCGCCTCCTCCCGGAAACGCGCATCAAGCTACTGCTGCTGCTGCCCGTGATCTCCCCGCCCAAGGGAAGCCCCATTGGAGCGCAATCCCACGCGCGCCGCAGACTCTCAGTTGCACACCCAATCCACTTTCAGCCCTGGTAAAACCTGAGACGCCATCCACACCTGCAGGCCGACTTGCGACTCACCGCAGTGCTTGCCGGGTCTTTTACCGCAGCTCTCTCCCCCGAAAAGTCCCTCAGCCTCCGCGAGACTCTGCCGCTCTTAGCACTTTTTCAGGCAGCTGAAGCAATGCGCGGAAAAAAAGTCTTCCTCTGCGGTTCTGCCACGTGTTTTCAATCCTTCTGCGCCACTTCTGCGCCGCACTTGCACCAGGCCTCATTCCCAACGCACAGAGGCTTCACCCAACGGACGTTTCTCCCGGGGGGTTGCAACCCACAGCGCAACAGCCGCCGCTACCTCAGACCCTGAAGACTCAAAATCCATTCGGCGACTCAAACCACCCCCACCCCTCCTTGCCTGAGAGCCCTACCCAAAGCTCGGCACAAGCGCTTCCCCCCGAGTGGTTCTTTTTGCTCCCTTTTTTTCCCCTTCTTGGCTCGCCATACCCCTTTTTGTTGCCTCGCACCCCTCACCAAGCTGCGGGAATCAAGACCCATCCTTGGAACTCGTCCCCCCACCTCACCCCCTACCTCACTTCACCCCCCCCGGTTTGACTTGCACTTACCCCCCCCTTGCTCCGAAGCATTTCAAGCCTTTTGGAGAGCCCTTTCCCCTAAAGTAAATACTTTACTTGTTTAAATTAATCTGATAAAGACCAGGTCATGAAAAATTTTGAGCACCTCTCCTCACGGACCGTCAGTCTGCCAAGCTCAGCCCGCAGCCTTGTTCTGACCAGCGTGCGCCCTCACCCCCCCCGTGCTACCCAGCTTGTGAGCTTGATGAGTCTTGCGTCTCTTATCTGCCTCCAGGGCAAGGACGCTCACGCCAAGCCGATGCACCACTACCTTACTGAGGCAAGAACCCTCTTGCGAGCCAACCAACCCGACCGCTTGGAAAAGCTGATGCGATCAGCCTTTCAGGACAAAGACGTTAAAAAACAGCTCGCAGAGCAGCCCAAGAGTTGCAGTGAGCTCTATGAAAGGGTATTGGACGCCTTCGCCTTGCAAAAAAAATACCAAGAAGTCTTGCGAGAAAGTGCAACCCTCGCTGCAAACCAGGTGGATCCTACGGCCATCACCTTGCTTCGCACGCTTGAGGCTTACCGGAACCTTGGCCGCAGCGCCGAGGCGATTGCCTTCTATGAGCAAGAGGCAGTGCACTTCCCCCCGCACATGCTCATCAGCTATGACCGCTTAAACGCTGAGCTTATGCTGGCGAGAGTGGACCGCAAACTGCCCCAAGACCTGATTGCCGCAAGAAAAGCCTATGAAGAGCGCTTGCAGAAGGTGCCGCCCAGTCCCTTGAGCTATCAGCTACGTTACGCGGCGCTGCAACTCTTTTTAGCCTTAAACGGGCGGGAGTCCGCTTTGGGGTTACTCCAGCAACTGCAAGCTGCGGGCGCAACACTGCGGCTACCCGCCGAGGACGCTGGGTTGCCGGCGGCGGTAGCGGCTTTGTCGCAGCAAGTCAAAGACCTCCCGCAGCCCCCACGAACGGGAGCGGGCCCCTCTGCTCCGTCCCCGATCTCACCTGATTCAACCGCTCAAGATCTGGCCAGTTACCTGACCCAAACTGAACAGCTTTTGAGAGCTCGGCACTTCACGCAAGCCGAGGCTCTCCTGCGTCAGGCGCTGGAAGTGCCTGCGCTGCAACAAAGTACGCGCATCTACGAACTGTTAATCATCATCGCTCGTCAGGATGAAAGTCGCCAGCCACTGCGTCAGGCTGTACGGCTAATTCAAGCGCAGATGGCCGCCACGCACACCCGGCACAGCGTCTTGACTGCCACTGCAATCTTAGCGTCCTATAAGCACCTGGAGCAAACCCAAGAATTCATAAGCTTTTATGAAACCTCCCAACCGTACCTTCCCTTTACCTTTTTAAGAGTAGGAGCGGACCGCTTAGAGTCATTAGAATCCTCCGTGGTGTCCTCGGTAGAATACTTTGAACAGTTAGCCTACCACCTAATGGCGGGTTATCTCGGAACTGCGCAGCCGGAAAAAGCTCAAGCAGTCTTTACCCGTCATCAAGCAAGCAGGAAGCCAGGCTATCAGGCAAGCACCAGGCTTGTTGCTGCTTCCATGGAAAGCTTCGTGATGCTAGGCAAACGACCTGCCGCACTCGAACTCTATCAACAAGCACAGCGCCAACTGGCAGCCCTACCCAAGGCTTTCCCGGCGGCCCCTTACGCCGCGATGCAGGAAAAATTTGAGCAGTTGCGCAAGCAAGCGCTAGCCATACCCTCCGACGGAGCGGTTGGTGCTGGTGCTGGCGGTGCTCATGACGTCGATAGCGAGGTCATCGTTATCGATGACGACGCCGATGAGGTTATCAACGGCGCCGGAGCTCCTCACCATCATCATCAGCAGCAGCACCAGCATCAGCGGGATCAGCTTCGGGACTTTCCTGATCATAGAGGCCTTTCTGGGGGCCTTTCTGACGATGACCTCCCAACCGCACCACAGCAACCGCAGACCCCCCGAGAGTTTTACAAAGATTTTTACAAAGAGGCCCTCAGGCTGAAGAGCTTAACAGACTTAAACGGTGCCGCTCAAGCCCTGCGTCAAGGGCTGAGCCTGGTGGGGCTCACCCAAGGTGCCCTGATTGCCAATTCCTCAAACCATCTCACCTTCATCCGCACCCTGATGGAGATTTTACAGCACCTAGGCAAGCACCAGGAAATCATTGATCTTTCTTTGCAAATGGTACGGCAAAAGGCCAAGCACACGGGGACAACTCTCCCCCTCACGCTTGCGGCCTACCTCCAGACCTCTCAAAGCCAGGACGGGATTGCTTTTTACAACTCACAAAAAAACCATTTACCAGCTGATTTAGACGTCAATTGCGAGGCTTTTAACCTCCTCCTCATGCGGCTTTACGTGAACGCCCATTCTCCGCAACGCGCCAAAGAGCTCTTTCTCCATTACTCAGAGCAAGTCATCAGGCAACAGCCCCTGACTTTGCCGATGTACGAGACCGGGATGGAAATTTACTTAGCGGTGCGGGAGCCCGAACAGGCTCTTGCCCTTTACCGCGAACTCACGCTTGGCACTAA
>JAYTHP010000034.1:0-6402 GCA_043732485.1 Oligoflexia bacterium | reverse complement strand
AGGCATCCGATTTGCTCTGGGAATTACTTACAGCGTCACTCACGGTAGGGTTTGCTCCTTTTTAAAGACAATGGCTAAGGGATTGGCACGGGGGAGCTACCTCATCGCTTGAGCCGTTGCTCCTAAACGTCTCGTTTTTCAATTTCTTTAAGGTGGGGGCAACTGCCTGGAAGTCAATTGTTTTTAGCGGTTTTTTCCAAATAAGGGGCATTTTGCGACAATTAAGCGAGATTTTGAATGATTTGATCACAAACCGCAAATCCTTGGGGGGTAAGGCGCAGTTGTTGCGGGATGTCCGGATGCGACTCAATCAGTCCGAGGGTACCGAGCGAGGCCGCTTTTTTTTGTTGTTGCGGGGTAGCAAGCCACGCTGTGGGAAAGCCATGGTTCAGACGCAATGCCAGCATCCATTTCTCGAGGGCTTGCGCTTGCGGGGTGAGCCATTCTTCGGCTTCCGTGACGGATCCTCCGGCTTGCAGGATTTTGGCATAGCGATGCAAGGAGGAGATGTTTTTCCAGCGTTTTTGTAGGTCTTTTTGAAAGGAGTGGGCGGAAGGACCAAAGCCCAGATAGGATTCGCCTTGCCAATACGCCAGATTATGGCGTGCCTGCGCCTGGGGTTTAGCATAGTTAGAGATCTCATAATGCTCAAACCCCGCCTCCGACATGACCTGATCCACAAGCAGCAGATGCCGCAGTTGCACTTCCTCATCGGGCAACTGAGGGGCTAAGCGATGATGCGGCGCAAGCGTTAAAAGGTAACAGCTCAAGTGGGTGATCGGGAACGCCAGCAACCGGGTTAAGGCTTGGCGTAAGTCGGCTTCGGTTTGCCCCGGAACCCCACAGAGCAGGTCGACTGAGACGTTGGTGAAGCCGGCTTGAAAAACGATTTCCAGGGCTTTCAGGGCTTGCGGGCCTGAATGCACGCGGCCCAGCAGTTGCAGTAAGTCCGGTTTTAGAGCTTGCACCCCCATGCTCACGCGGTTGAGTCCCCATTGCCTCAGGGCTTGAAACGGTGCAAGGGCAATGGACGAGGGGTTGGCTTCTAAGCTCCATTCGGTGGCAGCCGTCACCGTGGTTTGTTGCCACAGCGGGGTGAGCGCCCGTTGCATCGAGTCATAGTCGGTCATGCTGGGGGTGCCACCACCAAAAAAGAGCGTTTTGAGCTCAGGCGCTAAGCGATAGGGGTTGGCTTTGATCTCGAGACTGAGGGCGGTTTCAAAGTTTTGGGGATCGGAGGCTTGGGTGCGCTCGGCTCCGAGCGAATAGAAGTCACAGTAATGACACTTGGCCTCGCAAAAGGGAAAGTGCAGGTAAAGCGATGCGATGGGGGAGGGGGCGGCGAAGGATGTGGCAGAGGGTGCGACGGCGGAGGGGGTCATGCGTGTTGCTGTTTGCCTTTCCAAGCGAGCGAAAAAAAATGAGCGGGCGCAAGCGGTTATTCTTCAGGGTCGCTCAGACCTTTAGCCCTGCTAGGGGAGGTTAAAGCACATTTTTAAAACATTTACTTGAAGTAAACCACAAATCAAGGAACATTAAAGACACTTATGACCATTCAAACTTTTCAGCCGGAGCAGTTGCAATTATCCAGTGGGATTGACGTGATCCTGCAGCACACCGAAAGTTCGGTGGCAGCCACCTATTGGTGGGTGCAAACAGGGAGTGCCGACGAACAGCCAAAAGAGGCGGGATTTGCGCACTTTTTAGAGCACATGCTCTTTAAGGATGCCGCAGCCAAGGAAACCGGTCGGGCTTCCACCGGGAAAATGGCGCGGATGATTGAGTCGCTAGGCGGCGACATGAATGCCTACACTTCCTTCGATCAGACGGTCTATCACGTCACTTGTGCTTCCCATCATTGGTTGAAGATCTTAAATGCGTTTGGCACCATGGCGAAATCACAACGCTTTCTCGCGAAAGACTTTGAGCGCGAGCGGGAAGTGATCCTGGAAGAATTGCGCAAGAACGAGGACTCGCCTGCCAGGCAGGTGTTCCAACAGCTCTTTTCCCAAACCTTTACGCACCATCCTTACGGTCGGCCAGTGATTGGCTATGTCAAGACGCTGAAGGCTGCGAAAGTGAAGGACTTAGAGGCGTTTTATCATAAAAATTACGTGCCTGGAAAAATGGGCTTAATCTTAGTCGGCCCTTATAAAGATGCCAGCCAGAAGATGAAAGCGCAGATTTTGAGGGTCTTAGAGACCCATTACGGTGCGAAGGCATTAAAAATCAAGCCTGTGGTGTGGCCGAAGCGTTTGCCTGAGCCGGAGTTAACTGAGACAGCGCAGTGGACGGTAAAACCGTTTGATGTCAAGAATCCGAGCCTCAGTTTCGCCTTCCGGGTGCCTGATTTGGAGCATGAGGACATCCCGGCGCTCGATTTACTGTCAAGCGTGCTCGGGATGGGCGAATTGTCACGCCTCTATCAGCGCTTGTTCTACCAAACGTCGCTTGCCACCGAAGTGTCAGGTGGGCTTTATGTGCCGCGTGATCCGGGGATGATCTATTTTCAGGCGGAAGTGGAGCGGGTGGAGCAGTTACAGCCGGCGCTGGTGGAAATGTTTTCGGTGCTGCGTCAGGTGTGTGAGGAGGGACCAACGACGGAGGAGTTATCTCGCGTGTTGGTGAATGCCGAGAGTGAGCGGCTTTATGCTTCCCAGACCGCCGATGGTGTCGCCGGACGTTTGGGTTTCTTGAAGTTTATCATGGGTAATTTGAGTTTTGATCAAGATTATCTCGATCAATTGCGTGCGGTGGACGTTGTGAAGATCAAAGAGGTGGCGAATCGTTACTTCGATTTTCGGCGCTTAGGTGGGGTCTTGCTGGTACCGAAAGAGGCGAGTGCCAGCGTCACGGCGCAGTTACCGGACTTACAGGCGCTCTCGCAGCGCTTGTTGCAGCCTTTGCCCTCTAAGGTGGCAACCGTCCAAGGCAGCAGCTTGCTGCAGCATAGCGCTTTGAAAAAAGAAGCGGTGCAGAAGTTTTCCTTAGCCTCAGGGATGCAAGTGACTTACCGCTATCGCCCGAGCTCGCAGGTGATGAGCTTGCATGGGGTGGTGTTAGGCGGAGTGCGGTTGGAGCCGACCGGCGCGCAGCAGCTGGAGTGCGGCAGCAGTTCCATGATGGCGTTGACCTGGACCAAGGGAACCTCGAGCCGCAGTGCGAAAGAAATCTCGGCACTGACTGAGGGTCACGCCGCAAGTCTGGATGGTTTTTCTGGCAGAAATAGCCTTGGTTTGCAGATGACCGGCTTGAAGCGCGACTGGAAGAAGCTGTCGGCGTTGTTTCAGGAAGTTTTGCTTGATCCGACTTTTCCTGAAGAAGAGCTGGGGCATGCTAAGCGTATTGTCCAAGAATCGATTCGCTCGCTGGAGGATCACTCCAGTCAGTTGTGCTCGCGGTTATTTTTAGAGAGCTTGTATGAGTCGCATCCTTACGGTCGATTGGTGCAAGGGTCGCTTGCCAGTGTGGCGCAGATGGAAACGGGGCAGTTGCAGCGTTTGCATGCTTCTTGGATCAGGCCTGAGCGTTTGGTGCTGTCGTTAAGTGGCGCCATTGCCCCTGCCCAGATGGAAAGCTGGTTGTTTGAGTTAGAGCACCAAGCGATGAAGGTGCGTGAGCGTCGTTTACTCGCAGACACCCCGGAGATTGCACTCACGGTGGCTGCGGACGCAGCCTTGAAGGCCCCGCGCTGGGTGGAGCGTCACTTAGGGCGAGAGCAGACTCATATTATTGTGGGCGGTTTTGGCACCCAGCTGATGGCCGAAGATCGCCATGCGTTGCGATTACTGCACACGCTCTTGGGAGGGCAAAGCGGTAGGCTTTTTGTCGAGTTACGGGAGAAGAAAAGTCTGGCCTATACCGTCTCGCCGATCAGTTTTGAGGGGATTGAGCCTGGTTATGTCGGGACCTATATTGCTTGCGCCCCGCAGAAGAAAGACGAAGCGCTGCTTGGGATCGAAAAAGTGCTGACCCAGCTGGTTGCCAAAGGGCCGACGGCGCAGGAAATGAACCGCGCCACTGAGTATTTTATGGGTAGACGGGCGATGGATTTGCAAAGCGATTCGGCGCTCGTGTCGCATGATGGCTTGGAGAAGCTTTACCAGCTGCCTGCGCTTGGGGAAGAGCAGTTGTGGAAAAAGATGCGATCGCTGAAACCCAAAGACATCCAGAGGGTCTGCAAGAAGTATTATCTCGACCAGCACCTCGTCCAAAGCGTTGTTGGGTAAAGAGACGGAGAGAGAGAGGGCAGGGGGGGGCGACAGGCACTTTTTGCTCCTGTCGCCTGACTGACCGCTGCTCACTCCTGCAGTGTCGGCAGCCCGCGCGGTGAGATGCGCGGGCTAAGCGCCACCACTCTTGCGGCTCGCAAGGCTTGAAGCGCTATTTCTTGCGGCGTGGCGCCTGCTAAGAGGTTAAACAGCTCATGGCGAGTGCTGGCGAGTCTGGCTCGCGTGAGAAGTACCCATGCCTCTTGAGAGATTCTTGAAGGGTTGCGACTGAGCGATTGTTGTACAGCGTGCTTGGCAAGCCATTTCCAGGTCAAAGCGCGCTCCAGTTCCTCTTGAGCGCGCGCTTTAAGGCGTTGCTGCGTGCTGGGACGGCAGGGAAACCAGCGACTGGTCAGCGGTGCAACCTTTTTTCCTACCCGTAACGTCTGATGCAGGAGCTCCAAGCCGACCCCTCGTACGCCACGTGCTGTAAGCGAGCGCTGGGTGTAATAGAGGGCGGTTGCCGCAGCGGCCAGCGTAAGGGGTGTACCGACGATGGTTTGCAGCGATAATTTTTGTAGTTTTTTTTGCTGGCCCTTGCGCTGTGCGGCAACGGTCGCCGTGAAATGTGGCTTGAGGGTCTCAGCCGCAAAGATCATGAGGGGTAAGGCAAGCGAAGGAGGGTGGCCAGTTGAGGACGAAGAGCCCGCTGAAGCTTCCCCACTGTTTTCTTGCCACTGGGCTTCGCAGCCCGTTTGATGGCATTTCATGACGGCCACAAGGCCTGGCGTTAGGGGCGGGTTGCCTGGCGCAAGCTCCCCCGGATTGGGGCTGTCGTCGCCGTCGTCGAATGCCAGGCTCCGCTCAGCTGCTAGGCTCGACGCGGAAGTAAGCGCAGTGGACTTCGTGAGTTGCGTGAGGGTGAACATTTTGGAGAAGGGCTGATGCTTGAGGTCCTCAGGTGGGTGGCTGCGACTCTGTTCATGGGGCTGCAAGTCAGTTACTTCCCAGCCATACAGCGTGGAGTTTTCCGGCAACGGGTCGTTCTCCTTGCTCCAAAGCGCAAGCTGGCCTGTGTTGCCCGACCCCCAGAAATAGCCCACCAGCGTGTGCGCTTGCTCGCCTGCTCCTCCGGCTGTAAAGGTGAAGATCTTGGAACCCAAAGCATTGGTCGTTTGTTTGACGAAGGTTTGCTCCAAGCCCTTTTGAAAAGTGTAACTGCCAGCACCAGATGCTGTAGTCGTAGGCGCAGTGGGCTCAAGTGTTGCGCTCCAGGTGCGGTGGGCTATCTGGTCGTGAGACGCGGGCTCTTGCGCTAGAGCCTTTTGCGTCAGCAACGCTGGACTTGAGGCGTCGAGGCGAAACCGGGGGAGAGCTCCCTGCCCGTTTTTTGCATCAAGCGTCAGGTTTCCGCAAGTGACTGGCCCACGCAGTGAGTTGGCAGTCACAGGGGGTGGGGTGGTCGTTGCTGAATGTTCGGTCGATTCCTGCGGTGGGTCTGCTTTTAACTCTAATGCGCTCCAGCCTAGGGTAGCAATGAGGCCTAAGAGTAGGAGCTTGGGGCAGTTGAAAGCAGGAGTTAGACAACAAGAGGTACGTTTTTTCATAGAATATAGTGGTCTACTTCATTGCCCAGGGGCTTGTCAAGTTTATTATATGGTTGAAGGTTAAACAAGGGTTGGCCCCGGTCCCAGCGGGAGCGTGCTTAGTGGACAGTCCACTTGACTGCAAGCCGCGGGTTAAAACCTCAGGCGGCAGCTTTGAATGCAAAGTCTCGTAAGCGTGATGGGGGAGAATGATCTCCATTCAATGGCCCTTTAAAGTCAGGGGTTGGTAGAAAAAAAATTCGTTATTATAGTAAGGGTCTTTTCCTATTTGCCTAACCTATTTGCCTAAAATAATGCGCAAGCCGACGGCGATCGCTGCGCAAAGCGCTGGATCTACTGATCAGGTGAAGTCCAAAAATATCTTCGTGACTGACATAAAAATCAAGCTGATCGAGGATCTGAGGGCTAAAGACCAACGCGCAATCCTCGTAGTAGTAAGCACCTGACCCCGTTTCGCCTGCCGCCATGCCGCTCAGAAAAACCTAATCAAAATCTCCCCACTCCTCCCTTTTCTCATGCGGCAGCGCGATTCCTGAGGCCTTTGACACGCCGTGACTTGGCGGTAAGAGCTGACCTGAGAGCAA
>JAYTHP010000033.1:0-18274 GCA_043732485.1 Oligoflexia bacterium | reverse complement strand
ATCCATCAGCGCGGGCAAATCCCCTGGCTTCCTGACCTGATTATCCAAAAGGCCACTCGGCAGACGCCCACGCTGGCAGCTCCCTAAGGGGCTGCCAGCACCCCCTCCTCTTGAATCATGCTCGCTTGAGCTTGACTGGTTTCCGATGTCCCACTCAAAAGGAGGTCGGTTGATCAAAGGGGTCGGTCTTTACCTTCAGGGGCGCTAGAAACCAGGGGGACCTTAGGGCGTTATCGGCTACCAAATCATGGGAATCACAACTTTATGAGCGGATACGCGCAAAAGGATTTAGAGTTTGGTCTACTTGTTGATTCTAAGGTCTTAAAGCAAATGGAGATTCGCATCGGCGAGGAACTCCTTCTCCAAAAGCGTCCTATTTGTGGCCGTGAAGTGGAGTTTTTTAGGAAGATTTTTGGTATGTCTCGTCGTGACTTTGCCAGTCAAATCGGCCTGAGTGATGCAGGGGTTTTGAGTTGGGAGAAAGCAAGCACCAAGCGTCTTCTACCCATGAGCGAGATTGCGATACGGGTGTACTTTGCAAAGCGACTCAGTTTGCCTTTAGAGGTCGTCACCACCCCGCTCTTTATTGATAAAAAAAACGATAAAAAAACGCTGGAAAAAACCCAGCCAAGCTTTTGGTGAATTTTAAGCAGAAAGACCCAGCCAACATTTGCCTATGCGAGGTGCAGCAGGGCTTTCCCTTCCGTCAAAAAGCTGACTGACCTGATCGTAGGACTTGGGACTTGGGACTTGGGACTGAATTCGGGCTGGCGTGATTTGAGGAGGGGTTGCGATAAAAATTTAAGTTTTTCCTCCCGCCTCACGATAACACACGTATGCGATCTCTTTGCCGTTTCATTTTCAAGGTCTTGTTGTCCGTCTGGACTTCCGCCGCCGCGTCTTCTTTGGCGGTGAGCCTGACGCTCAGCAGCCTGACGCTTGCAGGGCTCGCTTCAAGCGGGGTGCTTTTAACCGGCTGCTTGAAAAAAGCCGGGCCCCTGGCAGGCGTCACTCCGGTGCCTAGCGTCTCAGCCTCGACCGTGACGGTGATCACGCCGGTAGGTATCGTCAATGATAGCGAAGGCTTCCGCGTTTCGGTGCTTTTGCCTAGTCCCACGGTCAGTTATCTTATTCACGGTGGGTCGGATTCGAGCGGGTCTTTGAGCTTATCGAGTCAAAATAGCTACAGCTATACCACCCCTTGTGCCATTCAGTCGGGCTCAGCCGACCTACGCGATTTAATGTGTTATGTTGAAGGCGATGAAGGCGATTTGTACTACTGGGGAGCCACCCTGCAGCATAACGTGCCCGCCAGCATGTGCACTTACGTCAGGATTTCCTTGCCCTGGTACTATAATTTCCCCACCGGCACGAGCACGATTGTCCCAACCTATGCTCCCACCTCTAGCCCTTACTCGTTTGCCACTAATTCGGTTTTTGTCGATGGCGATTTGACCATTGCGCCCCTGCCCTATTGTCCTTATAATTTCCTAGGCTGGCAATCTCTTTACTCCAGCAACTTTGGCGGTAGCAATGCCGGGATTTTCTCCTCAGCCACAGGCCTCCCAAGCGCCATCGGTATTCCAGATACCACCGCGAATCTGTCACAAACTTTCTTGAATTGCTGTACCGGCAGTTACCCCAGCACTAGCGGACTCACCGCCTGGGGAGGGAAGGAAGGGAAGTGTATTGCAGGCCCAGCGGTGGACTTACAAAAACTGGATGTCAACGGCTTCCCAAAGTCCGACATTTATTATGTCGCCACCATCGGTCTCAATGGCGCCTACACGGTGGTCTCGCCGCTGAATAAAAGTCTGCATAGCAATCTCTACATTGCTAATTACTTTACGCCGTCCTCAAGAACGCTGAGCACCCAGAACAACAATTTTAACGACCCCTCACAGTGGCCGTCTGCTTTCGTCCCCAGCAATAACACCGCCAGAGTACCCACCGTCAGCACCGCTAACGCCTCAAGCGTGAACGTCATTTCGCTGGTCGCAGGCAGTCCCACCTCGTCCAAGGCTCAGCCGTTTTATATGTACGAGTGCCTGGATAGCGCCTTTGACTTGCAGTACCGGATTCGGGTCATGATTCGTTCTTGGAGTACAACAGCCGCTTACGCCTCAGCAAACGTCGCCCTTAATTCTGGTGGCTGGACAGTAGCCTCTTCCACGCTTCGTTACGGCTTGGCTACTTTGGGCTTCGTCGGGATTACTGACGCTTCCAATCCTTATGCAGTCTTTAGCTCCAGCAATCCCTTTGACGTCTCACCGCTTGCTCCTACCAGCTTGCACGACTTGATCGTTTGGGATGAACTGTTTCCTTCTGCGGCAACGAGCGCCTTAAGCGATACCAGTGGCACGAGTTACTTCTATAACTCAGGCACCTACACCTATCCCAATTACACGGTAGGCTTTCCCTACGGCAATTAACGGTTCGGTCGTGGTAACGGCGGTCGCTTTGCGCCACTGCCGCCACTATTGCCCCGATTTTCCTGACCTGCAGGCACCGGGAGTAGCACTTTGCGCGATAAGCGGATCTTGCCCGACTTGTCGACTTCGAGCACTGAGATGTCAATCACATCGCCTTCTTTCAGATAGTCTTGGACATTTTGTACCCGCTCATGGGCAATCTCAGAGATGTGCAACAAACCTTCTTGATTGGGCAAAATACTGACAAAAGCACCGAACTCGACAATCTTCTTCACTGTGCCTTTGTAAACCGTGCCGACTTCCACTTGCGCCGTAATGCCACGGATCAAATCAATCGCCTTCTGAGCGGCTTCGCCGTCGTTAGACGCAATATTGATCTTACCGTCATCATTGATATCAATTTTACAGCCGGTTTGCGCGATAATATCTTTAATCACCTTCCCGCCCGAACCAATCACTTCTCGAATCTTGTCCACCGGAACCATGATTGTGGTGATGCGAGGTGCATAAAGTGACATTTGTCCCCGCGGTGCTTCAATCGCGTGACTCATCTCTTTTAAGATGTGCAATCTCCCCAGCTTGGCTTGCGCTAAGGCTTTCTCAAGAATCTGCTGGTCCACGCCCTCAATCTTGATGTCCATCTGAATGCCAGTGATGCCGTCAGCCGTGCCTGCCACCTTAAAATCCATGTCGCCTAAGTGATCTTCATCCCCTAAGATGTCAGACAGCACCGCCATCCGCTGGTCTTCCTTAATGAGACCCATGGCAATGCCTGCCACAGGCTTCACAAACGCCACACCAGCATCCATTAAGGCCATCGAAGCGCTGCAAACCGAGCCCATCGACGAGGAACCATTACTCTCTAAGGTTTCACAAACAATTCTTACCGTGTAAGGGAAGCGATCTTGTCCTGGCATTCTCGCTAAAATCGAGCGCTCCGCCAACGCCCCATGCCCGATTTCTCGCCTGGATTGACCACCCATGCGTCCGGTCTCACCGACGCTAAAGGGAGGGAAATTATAGTGCAACATGAACTGACGCATGCTGTTTTCAAACAAGGAGTCAATGATCTGCTCGTCATCTGACGTTCCTAAGGTCACGGCCGCCAAGACCTGCGTCTCGCCGCGAGTAAAACATGCACTACCGTGCGCGCGCGGCAGCAAGCCGACTTCCACCGCAATCGGTCGAATCGTTTGCGTGTCGCGACCATCAATACGAATCCCTTCACTTAAGATCATCTCGCGCATCAATTGATACTGCAGGTTTTCAAAAGCGGATTTAATCGCCGTCACGAGCTTGCCTTTAGCACTCTCACTCGTCGCCCCCGCTGCCACCAGCTCCGCTGCCGCAGTGCTAAAGAGTGCCGAGCGCAAGAAAGCCTCTTGTAAGGCTTTTTTAGTGTGGCTGATCTTTTCTGCTCGAATCGGCTTGTCCTTCGTGCGTAGTGCCTCAGCTAACCCTGCGCTTGCTTCCGCTCGCACCATCTGGGTGAGTCTGGTGTCGATCGTGTCGGCCGTAAAAACTTTCTTCGGCTTGCCAGCCAGTTGCCTTAACTCCTCAATCATCGGGATCATCTGCTGAATCACCTTGTGACCCTGCAAGATCGCCTGCAAGACATCGCTTTCGGAGGCTTCTTGGGCCCCACCTTCCACCATCATGATGGCGTCAGCTGTTCCGGCCACTAAAATCTCTAAATCACTTTCCTTCTTATGGATTTGCTTCCAAGTCGGATTAATCACCCACTTGCCCTGCACACGGCCCATACGGCAAGCCGCAGTCGGTCCACGAAAAGGAATGTCCGATAAGTGCAACGCAGCTGAGGCCCCCAGTGCCGCTGCAACATCTAAATCCGCCTCAGGGTCGGCCGACAAGACCGTGATCACCAGCTGGGTGTCGTAATAATAGCCTTCCGGAAATAGCGGTCGAATCGGTCGATCAATCATCCTTGCCGAGAGCGTCGCTTCCTGAGTGGGGCGCCCCTCGCGCTTATGAAAACTGCCCGGAATCTTGCCTGCAGCGTAGAACTTTTCAGCAAATTCCACCGTGAGCGGGAAAAAATCAATCCCGACTTTTGGTTCTTTTGAGGAACAAACCGTAGCTAAAATGCGGGTGTCGCCACAGCCGACGAGCACTGAGCCGTTGGCTTGTTTTGCTAGTTTTCCACTTTCAATCCAGTAGGTTCTACCGCCTATTTCGCGTGAAACTCGGTGCATGATGTTTGATTCTCCTTTAAGAGGGGCCGTTGAAGAGGTCCGTTGTGTCAATGAATACGTGTAAAACTGAGGTGGTAAGCGTCTGAAGCTCGCAAGACGGTAACTAGATTTTTGCCGAAGCTATTTCTTTAACCTACCGTCTCGGGCTGGGCGATCAATTTTTGCCGCTCCCTTGCCAAACAAGATGACGTAGGTCTAGACGCTTTCACTCCCTGCTTGCTTGAAGCGTGAAAAGCGACTCGTCCCTGCTCTTTATTGCGGCAAAAGCCCTACTTGCGCAGTTCGAGTGACAGAATGAGCTGCGAATAACGATGATGATCTCGACCCTTTAAGTAGGTGAGCAGCCTGCGGCGCTGGCCTACCATCTTGAGGAGACCTCGTTTCGAGTGATGATCCTTGGGGAACTTCTTGAAATGCTCGTTGAGATCATTGATGTGATGGGTGAGTAGGGCCACTTGCACTTCAGGCGATCCGGTGTCGCGGCGCTCCTGGATCTTGGCTCCGCCCTCGGGGGCCTTATGAGCGGCAAGCGCTTGGCTATACTTTTCGATGACAATTGATTTTTTTTCTCTTAATGCGGTTTTTCCGGCCATGGTGTGTTTACCTAAATTTCACGAGGGTTAAGTTTTTTTTGTTAATTTTTGATTGCTAACAGTTCCAAACTGAGATTGCAAATCAAATATAGTCCTTCAAGAAGACTTTTAGCTTTTCCAAGACCTTAGCCTCAATTTGCCTCGCCCGCTCGCGGGTCAGCGAGTAGAGATCTGCTAACTCTTGCAGGGTCTTGGGCTCCTCAGCCAGGATGCGATCTTGCAAGATGCGCAGTTCTTTTTCTGACAAAGTCTTGGCAAAATGCGGCAGTCGTTCGTGGAGCAAGTCGAGCAATTGGTTTTGCGCTAAAATGACATCGGCGCCCTCGGTTTGGTCTTTTAAGAGATCAAGGTAAGAGGTCGGCGTGCCTTCCGAGTCCTGGTCAATAGGCGCGTCAAGCGACATTTCCCCACCCCGGCCTGAGAGTCGTTGCTCCATCTCGATCACGTCTTTTTCCCGGACATTTAGCTTTTCTGACAACAGTCTGGGCGAGGCGACCAAGCCTTGGGCCTCAAGCTTCTCTTTTTCCTTCATGAGGTGGTAGAACAGTTTCTTTTGCGCTTGGGTGGTGCCTAATTTCACCAGGCGGAAGTTGTCGAGCAAGTATTTGAGGATGTAGGAGCGAATCCACCAGGAGGCGTAATAGCCCAGGCGGGCTCCCTTGTGCGGCTCAAATTTAGACACGGCCTTCATTAAACCCATGTTGCCTTCCTGGATGAGATCAAGCACGTTGGAGTAGAACATGCGGTATTCAAAGGCAATTTTGACAACGAGTCTTAAATTGGCGGACACTAGTTTTTTGGCCGCGCGGAGATCGCCGGTCTCGCGCAGCTCGATGGCGAGATCGAATTCCTGATGGGCATCGAGCAAGGGATAGTGGCGGATTTCTTCCAGGTAACGCCTGAGGGGATCTTGGGCGGTGGAGCCTTGCGAGGGCAATAACGCGGTGGAGTCACTCTCGGAGTGGGTGAGATCCTGGGCGGTATTGCTGACTTGCGGGAGTTGGCTCACAGGGGAGGTCATGACCGGCGAGTGGTGGGTGGCAAGTTCGTCAAAAAGTTCGTCCGTGCTTTCGTCGGTCGCAGGGTCCTGTGCGTCGTCTGCGTTGTCGTCTGCGCTCAGCTCCTCGTCTTCGCGCTCCTCCAGGTCCAGGTTTTTTATCTCGCCAGCGGCTGATGACGACAGCCTGCCGGGGATGACGAATGACGAGCGAGGCGCAAAAGAGGAACCTTCGGACGAGAGACTGAGGCTTTGGTTCGGTAAGAGAGTCGATTTTGTCGCTTTTTTTCGATTTTCTGCTAATTTTTGTTTTTTTTGCTTCATACGATTGCTAAAATTTCTATACTATTCAAGAGATGGACTCAAGTCAGAGTGTGATTTCAATTTGCGGAATTCCGGTGGCAAGCGGTGAGACCAAGGAGATTTACTTAGAAGTCTCCGAGTCGTTTCTCTCAGGCAACATCCAGGTGCCAGTCACCGTGATTCGCGGTAAAAAGCCCGGACCGGTGGTCTTAGTGACGGCTGCGATTCACGGCGATGAGATCAATGGCACTGACATCGTGCGACGTCTGATTTTTGACGTCAACCACGCCGAGCTGTCTGGCACACTGGTCGCCTTACCGGTGGTCAACATCCCAGGCTTTTTGATGCAAACGCGCTATTTACCGTATCACCGCGATTTGAATCGCTTTTTCCCGGGTCGTCGCAAAGGCAACAACGCCGAGCGCTTTGCTTACTTGTTGTTCAACGAGATTGTTAAGAAATGTGACTTTGGCATTGATCTGCACACGGCAGCGATGGGGCGGGTGAATTTACCGCATGTGCGCGGCGATATGAGCCAGCCGCTGGTGCGGAGGCTGGCGCGGGCTTTTGGTGCGAGTATCGTGCTGGATCAACCCGGGGTGGTCGGTTCGTTGCGCCGGGAGGCCACTAATATTGGCATTCCTACCATTCTCTTTGAAGCCGGAGAAACCGCCCGTTTTTCCCAAAAAGTCTCCTTAGCGGGCTTGCGGGGGGTGCTCAACGTGCTGGAGGCCATTGAGATGTTACCGCGCAAGAAGAAGAGTCGTAGGCCCCCCTTTCAAGTGATCGTCAAAGCCAGCGACTGGGTGCGCGCAGAAAAAGGCGGTATTTTGGATCTGGCGGTGAAACCGGGAGAGCTGATTTACAAGGGTGATTTGATTGCCACCCTGTTAAACCCCTTTGGCAAGACGGTCACCCAAATGCGGGCGCCCCATACCGGGATTGTGATTGGGGTGACCACGGCGCCGCTTGCGATTCCGGGCACCGGAATTGCGCATATTGCCCATTTAAAAAAAGCGCTATCTCTGGTAGAACGTTCTCTAAAGTCACAAGGGGAGTCGTCGGCTCCTCAAGTGAAGCGGAAGGCGAACGCACTTGACCCGCTCCTGATGGATCCATTGGCTGAGCCCTTGCCTGGGGCGGATTGACTGGCTCATTGAGGGGTGTCAGCGGTTGCAGGGGAACCCTGGGCTTTTGAGGCGGCAGCAAGAGCCCCGATTCACTGGTGTGCAGGAGAGAAAAACCCCTCTGAACGACGGCGACCGCCACCACTGCTACAGTAGATTTTGCACTTAACCCTCCTCTGCAGTGACCCGCGTGACTTGCGAGAAAAAAGAAAAAAAATGATGACCACTCCAGTAAGAAAATTCAAAAAATCTAGATTTAACAACGGCTTAACTCTAGTCACTGAGCATCTAGACAACTTTCGCAGCGTCTCGATGGGCATTTGGGTGAAAGTCGGCTCGCGGCATGAGAATCTTCCAATCAGCGGGGTGTCGCACTTCCTCGAGCACATGCTCTTTAAGGGGACGGCCATCCGCAGTGCTTTAGACATTGCGCTGGCGATTGATCAGGTGGGGGGCGAGTTTAATGCCTTCACCACCCGCGAGTACACCTGTTTTCACCTCCTGATCTTAGACCGCGATTATCGCTTGGGTTTAGAGATTTTAACCGATATCTTGCTGCATTCAGTCTTTAAGACGCTAGAGCTGGACCGCGAGCGGAAGGTCATTTTACAGGAAATCGCCATGGTCGAGGAGACTCCCGAAGAGTTGGTGCATGACCTATTTTTTGAGATGGTCTATGGGCATTTGGGATTAGGACAGCCGATTCTTGGGACGCCAGCGAGCGTGCAAGCGATGACCAGACAGAAGCTGAAGCGCTATTTTTTGCAACATTACCAGCCAGGCGAGGTGATTGTCTCGGTGGCAGGCAACATTGAGCACCAAGAAGTCAAAAAAGCCATTCAGCCGCTACTGGCTCAGCAATGGCCGGGGCGCAAGTCACCAAAATCGCTTCCCGCCAAGGCAACAGGCGGTTTAGTGGGTGCGGCGGCGGCAAGCCAGCAACAGGTCGCTTTTTTACCGCTTGCCAAGAGCGCGGATCCCACTTGGGTCGACAATACCGCCACCGGCTTTCGCTGGATTCCCAGGCACACGGAGCAGGTGCATTTGATCTGGGGTGTTCCAGGCCCCTCGTATGGCTCACAGGATCGCTTTGCTATCTTTCTGCTCAATGTCTTTTTAGGAGGCGGGATGAGTTCGGCCTTGTTTCAAAGCATTCGGGAAACCCATGGCCTGGCCTACACGCTGTATTCTAGTTTGTCGCCGTTTGCCGATGCCGGGGTGTTCTCCGTCTATGTTGCCACCGGTCAGGCGCAGGTTCCGTTGTGTTTGCAGCTGATTGAAAGCAGCCTGGAACGCCTGAAAGACCGCGAGCTCAGTCCGTTAGAATTACGCTTGATTCAAGACAATTTGAAGGGCTCCATTTTGCTCTCAGCCGATAGCGCGGAAGCCCGGATGTCGAGTATTGCAAAAAATGAGCTGTTTTTAGGGCGTTACGTGAGCTTACAAGACGTCTGTGAGGCAATTGACCAAGTGACACCGCAAGACATTCAACGGGTGGCGCGGCTTTTATTTGCCACGCCCGAGCGCAGGGTCTTGGTGCTTGGCCCTAAGCCCGCGCGCAAAGACTTAAAAGCGTGGGGGTTTTCAAGCTAAGGCAGGCTGGCAAGAGCCTCCTCCTACTCCTCCCGCTGCTGCTACTCTTTCTGCTACTTTTGCTAGCCCTAGCGCCCGTGGTTTGTCAGTCGTTACGATTGCGGTTTCTTACCCATAAGAGTAGGCCTAGGACGGCTGCAATCAGCAAGATGCCCTTAAGCGAGCTTGTTTCAGGCTCCTTGCTGTTGGTGGCCACGGCGCCTGAGACGATCGGACCCGGGAAAATCGTCTCCGAGCCGATGCTGCTGGGGATCTGACTGCTCTTAAATAAATCTGCAGACGGTGGGGCGACGTTAATGCCGCCGTTCTTATGAAAGACCTTCAGGGTTGCAATCATGTTATTGAAATCATTGATATAGTTTTGATACTTGCTTTTATTCACCGAGTAAGTGACTAACACGCCGATGCCTTGTTTCACGGTGGCTAAGTAACGGGTAAAAAACCCCGGCACTTCCGAGTCTAGGTGCAAGCTATCGATCCAGGGCTGGCCATTGAGGTTGACGGAGTTTGCGTATTTTGGAGTCGATTGGACGGGTCGGCCGGTGGTGCTTAAAAAGTTTTTAGGTGCCTTGAGATGGACTAAGTACTGATCTAGGCTGTCTTTTTCGCCTTGTAATTTGGCTGCCAAGACCACGATGGCTTCTTTTTTGTTCGCATTATGGGTGCTTTGGCAGACCCATTCGGCGCCCTCAAGTTGGCATTGCCACTGGGGGGGTAACTCAAATTCGATGAACTGATTGGTGAAACGGGTGGCAAAAGCAGGCGTGGCAAGGAGGAGGGCTAGGCAGGCTCCCACGAGTAAGGACCAGTGGGGGTGGCGGCTCATGCGGAGGGTGTTTGGCTGGGGAGCAAGCGTCGTAATAAGCATCATAGGGGGTGGTGATATCCTTTCATGGGGGGAGCTTGGGGCGTTGAGAAGCTTTTCTCGTCTAACCTCGTTAAAAACTCAGGGGCAACTCATGCAAACCACGCGCTTTAGTGCGCCACGAGCCGTCTAGCAACAAAGTCGGCTTCAAGCGGGGTGCTTTCAAAATACTCAGTGATTTTGATCACCGTGGTAGTCGCTCGCACTGCGACGACCTCACCGCGAGCCACCGATTTTTCTGATTGCTCGGTGGTGTTGCCAGCGAATAAATCAAAAAATTGCCCGACCTCTATTCCATCTTGACTTCCTTTATTCAACTTGACAAGGCTCAAACGATCGTTGGTGGCAATAATTTTTGCTTCTAACGAATAGTTGACAAATCCTTGATTGGGTTTGCCGTAGTGGTAGGGGTTGAGCGCGCTTTCGGGTGGCAGGGTTTTGGGGCCCAGGCGCAAAAGCACGCCGCCGCCCAGCATCCAGCCGCTGGGGACGTCTTGCCCCCAGAAGGTTTCGCTGACGCGGGCAAAAAATTCCAGTTGCGGTGTCAGTTGATACCCTAACTGCAGCGCAGCTTGCAGGAGCGAGGGGTTGATAGCGCCTGTAAAAAAACTGCCAGCATTTTGGCTAGGCTGCGGTAAGACGGTACGGGGATCCGTTTTCAGGGAGAGCAGCGAAAACGCGAGGACTTGCAAACTAAAGCCCTGGAACTGCGGCTGGTAAGCCAAAATCAGGGAGCTTGGGATGGCAGCCGAGTAACCCAAGCTACGGCGAGTGACGCCGCTTCCCAGGCTGAGCGTCCATTTGCCTTCCAGTGTTTGGTAGAACCCCCAGCTTGCAAACCCGCCAAAGGTGACGTCGACGCTTTGATCGCCTTGCAGCAGCGGGGGGGTGGCGTTGGAGGAAGTCCCAGGGAAAAAAGTACCCGAGCTTGGGTAAGGGTTCTGGTAGGCCGGAAAATCGGCTTGTAACGCGAGATCGAGCGTCAGCGGGTGGGTTTGGGTCTGGGACAGTGAGCTTTTCGGGCTCAACAGGGTGTTCACCAGGCGAAAATGGATCCCGAACGACTGATCGCCTAAGCCAAAGCTCTGGGTGGGGGGACCGGTGGCGGACGTCTGGCTAAGAAAAGACTGCGCTGTCCAGCTGAGTCGCCCCCAAACGGACAGCTGCTGGGTGAGTCCCGTTCGTACGGTGAGCTCAGCCAGCGTGCGGGCGTAGGAGGCAAAGCCGGTAGGGAGCGCGGGGTTGCCGCTTGCATCAAAGTTGGCAGTGGAGAGCGCCCGCTTGCCTTCAAGCCGAAAGCTGGTCTGGTGTTCGTCTTGAAAATGGTTTTCCCAATGATGGGTAAAAAAATCAGCCAGCCCGCGGTGGGGGGAAAAAAGCGTTAGTAGGAGCCAGAGAGTCGGCCAGAGGCGCGTTCGTTGCGGGCGGGAGAGGCAAAATAAAGGCTTTTTACGGCGCGCGGGGGAAGCTATCACTCTCAAAAATCTGCCATAACCGCGCATGAAGAGCAAGAAAGGACGAGAAGGAGCAAAAATTGTGGGGCAGTTGGTTGCAATCCGGGCCAACTCAGGTGTACTGAAAGAGCTATGACAATTTATAAAGAGGCGCTGGAATACCATTCACGCGGTCGTAAAGGCAAATTAGAAGTGATTTGCTCCAAACCCGTGGCTACCCAACACGACTTGTCGCTTGCCTACTCCCCAGGAGTTGCCGAGCCTTGTCGCATGATCGCGGAAGATCAAGATCAGGTCTATCAGTATACCGCCAAAGGCAACCTAATCGGGGTGGTGTCCAATGGAACCGCCGTGCTGGGTTTAGGGGATATTGGTCCGCTGGCTGCCAAGCCTGTGATGGAAGGTAAGGTGGTTTTATTCAAGAAATTTGCCGACATCGATGGCTTCGATATTGAGTTGAATGCCAAGAATCCCGATGACGTGATTCGCGCTTGTGAGATGTTAGAGCCGACCTTTGGTGGGATTAATCTTGAGGACATTAAGGCGCCTGAGTGCTTCTATATTGAAGAGGAGCTGAAAAAACGCTTAAAAATTCCGGTGTTTCATGACGATCAGCACGGCACTGCGGTGATTAGTGGTGCGGCTTTTTTGAATGCCTTGGAAATCGTTGATAAAAAAATTGAAGAGGTGAAGGTGGTGTTTTGCGGCGGTGGGGCCGCGGCGATTGCTTGCGCCAATCTTTATTTGAATTTAGGGGTCAAGCGCGAGCACATCTTGATGGCCGACTCCAAGGGTGTGATTTACAAGGGGCGCACGGCGGGGATGAATCCCTATAAGGAGCGTTATGCGGCAGTTACGGAGTGTCGCACGATTGCGGACGCGCTGGTGGGCGCGGATGCTTTTGTCGGGGTTTCGGTCAAAGACGGAATCACGGCGCAGATGATTGCTAAAATGGCGCGCGATCCGATTATCTTTGCGATGGCGAATCCTGATCCGGAGATTTTACCGGATGCGGTGTTTGCGGTGCGCTCGGATGCGATTATGGCCACCGGTCGCTCGGATTACCCCAATCAAGTGAACAACGTCTTGGGCTTCCCGTTCATTTTTCGGGGGGCGTTAGATACCATGGCCACGGCGATCAATGAAGAAATGAAGATGGCAGCCGTCAAGGCCTTGGCAGCTCTGGCCAAGCAAGATGTGCCAGAGAGTGTGTCTCGCGCTTACGGTGGGCAGGGGTTTAAGTTTGGTCGCGATTATTTGATCCCTAAGCCGTTTGATCACCGGGTCTTGTTGTGGGTGGCGCCTGCGGTGGCGGAAGCGGCGATGAAGTCGGGCGTGGCAAAAAAACAACTCGATTTGCACTCGTACCGCGATAATTTAGAAACCCTCTTGGGCTCGACCTACACGGTGATGCGCGGGATCAAAAACCGTGTAAAAAACGGTGCGAGCGACTCCAATAAAAAGGCGATTTTGGTGTTTCCGGAAGGCGAAAGTCCGCGCGTCTTGAAGGCGGCGCATGCGATTCGCGAAGAGGGCATTGCTGAGACGATTTTGTTGGGTGATGAGAAGCGGGTGGCGGAACTGATTGTGGAATTAGGCTTAGAAAGCAGCTTGCGCGGGGTGAAAGTGATTAAGCCTGCCCATAGTGAGCACTTGAGCTTGTTTGCTCAGCATTTCTTTCAAAAGCGGCAGCGCAAAGGGGTAACCTTGTCGCGCGCTGAGCATTTGATGAAGCAAAATAATTACTTTGGCGCGATGATGGTGGAGTTAGGTCATGCCGATGGTCTCTTAAACGGCACCTCGCAGAGTTATCCTGAGACCCTGCTACCTGCCATTGAGGTGATCGGGGTGAAGCCTGGCTCGAAGCTTGCGGGCATTTACTTGATGGTGCTGAAGCGAAAAGTCTTATGGTTTGCCGATACCACGGTGAACATTCAGCCTAATGCGCAAGAGCTGGCTGATATTGCGATCCAGACGGCCTTGCTTGCCCAGAGTTTCATGGGTGAGGAGCCGCGCATTGCGATGCTGTCCTTTTCTAACTTCGGCTCCAACCGTCATCCGTTAGCGCAATTGGTGGCCCAAGCAACCTTGATGATCAAGCAGCAGCATCCGGAGTTTGTGGTCGATGGTGAGATGCAGGCTGACACGGCGCTCAGGCCGGAGTTGTCGGCGGAAAGTTTTCCCTTCAATCAGGTGCCTGGTAACGCCAACGTCCTGATTTTTCCGGATTTGCAGTCTGGCAACATTGCCTACAAGCTGCTGTCACGCTTAGGTGCCGCAGAGGCGATCGGTCCAATCTTGGTCGGTATGAATAAGCCGGTCTTGGCCTTGCAGCAAAACTCCGACGTCAATGATATCGTCAACATGGCGGCCATCACGGCGATGGACATTCAAGTCAGAAAGTCCCGCTTGCAGCAGCGTCAAAACCCAGGAAACTGAGCTGGCGGGAAAAGAGCTAAAAAGCACGTCTTGTGACGTGAGTCGGGGTCTTGGGGGCTGTAGGTAATCATCAGCCACCCTCAAGACCTCGTGCTTTTTGGGTTTGCGACTTTTTTTAGGCGAAGAAAATCATGAACTTAACGCTTCGTTCAGTCGAACTAGCTTTCTGAGGGTTGATTGAAAGGTAAAAAAGACATCAGGTGGTGCAGCCTTAGACGATCGCTGAAAAATCGTATTTTTGGCAGCCCCTCTTCTTCCGACTCCACCTTCAAGGAAGCTTGATGGGTTGCAAATGACGGGACTTGTGCTCGATCGTCTCCGCTCCTGGACGCAAAAACTAGCTCAGGGAGCCTCCAGAGCGGGGTTGTTCTTTAAACTCTCAGGCAAGCTCTCAAGCGCAAGGGTAAACGTTACCCCATGCTTTTAAGGGCCGGTGTGGCCCTGGTTGCCTGCTCTTCTCTCAATATGAGGGGGTACTGGGCGCGAAAACTGAACGATTTTTGAGGTAAAATTGAGCCTTGGACCCCTCGATTCTAGACACCGAAGAATTCTTGCATCAATTCGTGAACAAAAGTCGTGACCGAAAAGTGGTCAAAAGGCTAGGGGGTAAAAAGCGAGGGTGAGACTTTAGGAGGCTGACTTTGCTTCCGTGCCTGGGACGTAGACTCTCTTAACGGGTCGTACGATCTTGCCCGAGCGAATGCAGCGGGTACAAACGCGCACGGTTTGCGTGGTGCCGTTCAGGACGGCCTTCATTTTCTGGATGTTAGGCAACCAACGGGTTCTCGTTTTGATGTTCGAATGGGAAATCAAGTTACCGCTTACAGGATGTTTATCGCAATAATCACAGATACGAGCCATGGTTAAATCCTCTCAATTTTTGAAATTGATCCTGAAAATAAACCGAAAATTCTTTCTTAGCAAGCGTTATTTTGCGAAAAAAGAAGGAAGAGGGGGCGGAAGGCGGTGGGGGGCTTAAAGCCATGGGCCGAGGCACAGGGGGTGGGGCTGAGGAAAAAGGTTAGCGTTTTGAGCAGATTTTCTGAGAAAGCCATGAGAGACTAGGTTGGGGGCTCACTCGCACAAAAAGAGCGCACCGGGGCGCAGTGGACAGTGCAAGGCAGTGAAGCTGAGCCGCAAGTGGGCAGGAGAGCAGCAAAAACCCCGGGTCTGATCTAACAGAAACAAGAGTACTATGGCAAAACAAGCGATCAAACACTCACCTCCTGTTGCTTCAACTTCGCAGACTTCGCGCTTGCGTGCGGGTGGTAAGGGTCTTGCGGCGGTAGGTCTGGTTTTTTTCGCGCTTTGCGCGTTCTTCTTCGCGGCATTCATTGATGCAGGGCGCTTGTATGATTACCAGGATTCGGTGCAAAATGCGGTCTACCCTCCGGTGGATGCCATTGTTTGTTTAGCAGGTGGTCGGGGGCGAGTCACGGCGGCGGGTGAGACCTGGGGCCGCTATTTGCAGCAGGCAGGCGGGGTGGTGGAGCAAACGCCAGTGCTGTATTTTTCCGGTACCGGGCAGCAGGTGAAGGCAGCCACTTTGCTCAAGCAAATTCGGCCGGAGATTGCCCGATTCATCCCGCTCACCAAGCTCGTGATTGAAAAAGAGAGCAACAACACGGAGTCTAACGCCCAGTGGTTGCAAAAGTTGGGTCGGCAAAAGCAGTGGAAGAGGATCTTGCTGATGACCTCCTCCTACCACATGCGTAGAGCCCAGTGGATTTTAACGGAGTTTTTTAAGAAATGTCACTATCCACTGGTGATTGAGACGCTCAGCGTGCGTCAGGCGCCTTTTTTACCCGGTCAGTGGCGCAGGGACTGGAACGGGGTGCGCGTGAGCATGCTCGAGTACTTCAAGTGGCTCTATTACTCAAGTAGTCTGGCGCGCGCAAGCACGGGAGGCTGTGACGGGGGTAGTAGCCAACATCAGCCGTAAGCTTGGGCTTGTGACTTCAGGGTTTGGCCAGTGTCACGTTCAATTGTTTCAACTTAAAGAGCAAAGATTGCAGCGCCTGAAAGCGGTGCGAAAGGTTATTTTTTTCCTCAAGCGTGTACTCAGCCAGGGTGAGTTTCGAGCCTGCCGGGATAAAGATTGAGTCGTAGCCAAAGCCCATCGCTCCTTGCGGGCTCTCACTTAAGGTACCCTCCAGGATGCCTGTGGTATAGAGCATCAGCCCTTCCATCACAAGTGCTAGCGTACAAATCAAGCGGGCCTGGCGATTGACCTGATTTTTCATTTTAAATAACACCAAAGCACGGTTGGCGGTGTTTTGTGAGACGCCCTTGGGGTCAGGCGCATAGCGATGACTGAACACGCCGGGCTGACCGTCTAAGGCCATGACTTCCAGCCCAGAATCATCCCCTAAAGAAGGGTAATGGCAGCCGTGATTGACCAGGCGTGCCTTGGCAATGGCGTGATCAAGGTAATTGTCAGAGTTCTCCACCGCTTGCAGCTTTTCTGGGTTTTTCAGCAACTCGTGAGCGGGGACCAGCGAAATTTCTGGCGCTAGTTTCTTAAAAAGTTCCTGAAATTCATTGAGTTTAGCGCGATTCGTAGAGGCTAAAACAATTTTTTGGGCAACTCGCATGGACTTAACTCCTAGTCTTAGCAGCTTGCATGGCCCAGCTCGAGTGTCCAAGCAAGCCTGAGGGTGATCAGTGAGTGGTCTTGCAATAGGCAAGCCTCGGGACTCAGGCGCCTTGGGCTGAGGGGGGGAGCCTAAATCGTTAGTCCTTAAGCTTTAAGCGAGAGTGGTTTTCTCTCAAAAAACTACGGATATCCTCAACATGGTCCAATAGCTTGTCCCACTGCTCCTTATACAAAGTCACGGGAAAGCGACCCAGCCCGTAGAGCGAAACTCCACCTTTTTCGCTGACTTTCAGGGAAATGGATGATGAGTCTTTCTTTTTAAGGGCCTGATTCTCAGCGCGCAGTCGCGCGAGCTCTTCTTTCATGTCGTGGTCCATAGCGGCGTCATTGGCGTCGGTGTGATTCATAGTCACTTGATAATCCCATAACTGGAAAACGGAAGCTAGCGGTAATTTGCGGATTTTTCCAAGGCCAGTCTCGCCTGAGAGCAAAATTTTTTGAGATGAAGGTAAAGCCCCGGTTTTCGTGTGAGAGCAGTGGATCATGAATGTGCGCTCATTAGCGATGAAAATCACCGCGCTGTGGTGACAGATTTTTGACGGTCTGCTATCGCTAGCAAGGGAGTGTGCGGGCCAGGGGGAAACGCAGGGAAAGCAAGAGCAAGAGGCGCGGGTGCTGTGACCTCCTTCGCACCCTGCACTTGCCTTTTCCGCAGTGAGTGGTCAGCGTGTGGCACGTTGTGAAGCGAGCAGTGTGAGCCTAGGGCGGCTGCGCGAGTGGGACTCTAGCGTTGACAACGAGCCATTTCTCTGGTACCAGTCGCCCATGAATTTTAAAAAATCAGTCTTCAGTCTAGGGGTAGTGTTCGTGGTTGGGCTGGCCTTCTTGCATTCGCGCGCTGTGAGCGCGGACTTGGTGGACCTGAGTGAAGCTCAGTGGGGTGAGTTTGAAGGCTGGGTGGCCCAAATTAATCCGGACTTGTTCCACGGATCGGGGCCAGCTGAGGTAACAAGTGAAGTCCGTGTTGTTGAGCGGCGCAAGCTGCTGAGGGGGCTTAGCATTGAATTGCCATTTCAAACCCTGAAGCAGACGTTTGAGACCTACGGCATCTTGCAGTTGCGGCCAAGCAGATCGCACCAGCTCTTAGTGGGGTGTGGCAATCACCCCTTAGAGCGGGTTGAGGAGTCAGGCGATTCAGTGGATGCGGCCGATCATCTCCTGCCGCCCGCACAAAGACACCAGCACCTGGCCTGGGATACGGTTGATCCTAACCCATTGCAAAACCCCACCTTTATTGCTTTTTTTGGTCGAGAAAACTTTACCCGCTTCTTAGAAGAGCAAGGAGCTCACTATGAGCTTGTGCAGCCGGAAGGTTGCCGGATCATTCTGGGCTTGGATCTTCTTGCTTCGAAGGTGAGCGAGTCTTTAAAAGAGACCAGCCAACAATTGGCCCGGGTGCTCACCCCTCAAGGTCGTTATAAAACTTATAGGACTGATCTTCTGCTGGTGGGTCCTGAATTTGCAGAGGACCAGGAGTTGTTTGAGATTAGTTTAAATGTTGTGGTGTTGCCTGTCGATCTGACGGAGTTTAGGGCACAGTTGGCAGTCGTTTTGAGGGAGGGGCTCACACCGCTGGGTGAGTTGGAGCATTTTGATGTCCCT
>JAYTHP010000032.1:0-1845 GCA_043732485.1 Oligoflexia bacterium | reverse complement strand
AGCCGTTAAAAAGCGCCCAAAACCCTTTCCTCGCCTACAGGCCCCTAGGGCAGAGGCAAGAGCCCAAATGGTCAAGCAGATGGCGGCTTAAGTCAGTGCCGTTGGGATCCAACTCAGGTTTTCTCATTGACGTCATTGTCGATGCAGGATTCGTGCCACTTTCAGGCAACTTTTAATGAGACAGCCGTGAGGGAACCCCTACTTTCAAAAGCTGGGTCAAAACTATACCAAGCACTATAAGCCCTAGTTTGTGATTAAGATTCCAGTACTTGTCGGTAGTATGGGAGTAGGGAATGCCAACCATACTGCAAGAACGAAGAAACGATTCGATTTTTGCGAAACTTCAAAACTAGGTCAAAAAACGTTACCTCAAGGACTGACTGGATCGGTCGACTGTATAGGTTAAGAGACACTAGGTTAGAAGAAAATTCCGAAAAAAAGGCCCTGAGACATCAATTTATTAAATACATTCCGACAACCTCGAAGACTCCTCTCCCCTCTGTCGTGTTTCTTTTTTTCTGGAGGCAGCTTCGAGGCAGCGTGGCCGCTGGTTTGCAACCGCCTCGGGTTAAGCGAAGCAGTTTTTTGAAGTGGGGGTTAGGAAAAGTCTTCAGCCACGTGCGGTAGGCCGTGCCAGATTTTAAGACTGACGCGCGGTTTTTGCTGCACGTACTCAATTAAGGCGTAGGTGCGGCGAATTTGCCGCCCGAGTGAGCTCATCTCCAGGCTGGTAATGGGGATCCAGGTGCCGGTGTTAACGTACTGTTTTCCGCCGGGAAAGACCCGGTGCGCCGCCTGGTGGTTGTGGCCCATGATCAGTACGTCGTAACTAGTGCTGGGATCAGCAAAGCGCTTTTCTGCCAGCAGCTCCAGTGAGGGTTCGTTAAAGGCTTCCCCGATCATCAGGAAGGTCTTTCGTAGCCTGGCTAAGCGCATCGGGTGGGTGACGAAGCGCATTTTAATGAAAAACCAGACCAGTGCGAGCACCGTTTGGAAGAAAAACAGCGGTTCCACCCAGAGGGATAACTTGAGGTAAAGACTGAGCGGGAAAACCTGATTGATGAAGCGCCGCTTGAGCTTGAGTTGGTTTAAAAAGCCTAGCGCAAAAAAGCTGCCAAACGGCAGATTTTGAATGCGCTTGGGGCCTTCGGGAGTTTCAATTTCTATGAAAATTTTGTTTTCATCAAATTGGTTCATGATTTCGTACTGGTGGCCGTGTTCGATACAGATCCGATCAAAAAGATAGGGTTGCATTTGAAAGCTGATTTGCTCAGGCTGAGGCGGCGCCAGTTCACGCACCAGGAGTTGCTGCACCCCAGGCCATAAAAGCCCGGCATCGTGGTTGCCCCAGCGAAATACGATGCGCTTGCCGCGCGCAAGAAACTCCCGCAGCGCCGCAAAAGCCACCGGGTGTCCCTTCAAGATCAGTGCAAACTTCTGGATGGCTGATTTTTCTTCCACCTCAAGGGGGTACTCCAGGTTGGCGCGCTTTTTCCCTACTTCAGGGAGCGGAAGTACGGCGAGTGGGTCAAAAAAATCGCCATTAATAATCAGCTCAACCTCGGTTTGATAGTAATGCTCAAGTGAGTAATAATCGAGCAACTCCTTAAAAGCTCGGTCTTGGTGAAAGTCTTCCAAAGGATTGGGGCGGCCATTGTCAAGCCATTTGCCCCGCGAGAGATGAAAGTCACTGATCACGATTTTGACTTTTTCGTGGCCGTGTGGACTAACCGACAGGAGCGGGGAGGGTGGACCGGCGTCTGTTTTTGGTGGCTCTCCGGTTAGGGGCTGTTGCTGACGCTGCTGCTGATCATGATGGAGAGGAGGAAAAGGAGGAGAAGAAGG
>JAYTHP010000031.1:0-6423 GCA_043732485.1 Oligoflexia bacterium | reverse complement strand
CATGCCCGCCCTCCGAGCGCCCTGCTTTCCGGCCGACCGGCCGCCGCCGTCGATGAAACCGCCGATCAGGAAGGGGAAGCGGCGGGAAGCACGAGCTTTAATCCCCAGTTCCTCAACGACCGGCTGAACGCTCGCTTTTTGTCCTTTCAACTGGTGGCCCCGCAACCGAAATTACAAACCTTGGCGATGGTGCTTTTTTGGGGGATGGGGATCTGGATGGTGCTCTTGATGTTCATCCCCTGGCAGCAGACCTCGCATGGTTCAGGGCGAGTGGTGGCTTATTCTCCCACCGAGCGCCAGCAAAGCATCGATGCACCGGTGGATGGCAGGTTAGGGCAATGGTTTGTCTATGAGGGTTCAATCGTCAAAGAAGGCGATCCGATTGTCAAGATCAGCGACAACGATCCTGAGATTCTCAGTCGGCTGCAATCCGAACGTGAGGCTTTGGTGGCAAGGCTGAACGCCGCTGAGCTTTCTGCCAAGACGGCGAAGATTAATCTCACCCGCCAAAAGTTTCTCTCCGAGCAAGGCCTGAGTTCCCGCAGGTCTTTTGAGCTAGCCAAGCTTGAGCACGCCAAATACCTCTCTGATGTCGCAAGTGCCAGCGCCGAGCTGGCCCGCATCGGCACCCGCATTGCCAGGCAATCCACCCAGTTTGTCATGGCACCGCGCAGTGGCACGATCCTGCGGCGGATCGCAGGTGAAGGCTCAGTCTTAGTCAAGGCTGGCGCCTCGCTTGCCACCATCGTGCCTGATACCGAGTCGCGTGCGGTGGAGTTTTGGATTGAGGGTCGCGATGTGGCGCTGATGAGTGAGGGTCAAGAAGTGCGCTTGCAGTTTGAAGGATGGCCTGCCATTCAATTTAGTGGCTGGCCTTCGGTGGCAGTTGGTAGTTTTCGGGGCAAAATTGGCGTGATTGACGCTACGGATAACGGGCAAGGTAAATTTCGCGTCATGGCGGTGCCTGATCAGCTGGAAAGATGGCCCAATAGTCGCTATCTCAGACAAGGGATCCGTGCGCAGGGCTGGGTACTGCTCAGCCGGGTCAGCTTAGGCTATGAGTTATGGAGAAGATTCAATGGCTTCCCGCCCACCGTTCCTGAGCCGGAGTTTTCCATGCAAACCGGCGCAACGCCTAAGAAATAAGGCGGCGCCCTCACCACCCCACCTCGCGCCGTTAAATCTTCCCCAAGGGCTTTCGTTTTAAGGTCCACCAAAGTACGCCAAGACCTAACAGGGGTGCCAGCATGCCAATAACACCGTACAGCAACAGGTACTCCTTCTTGCCAACGAACTGCAAGAAACGGGCTTGCAGCCCTTTTTGGTGCACCAAATGCGCTTGTTGGTAGGCTTTTTCAAGCTCCCAGGCTGCAATCTGCGCCCCAAAAAGACTGCCCGTCCAGACCAAATCGCCGGAACTAAAGACGAACGCGGTGTTGGGGTGATCAAAGCCACCGCCACCACCACCCACTCCTTTTGCCTCTGCGAGGATCTGGAAGCTATAGCTGAATTGCGCTAAAAACTGCTTTGCCACCGACTGCTCAGGCAACACGCCCACACTCCAGGCCTTTGACAAATGATGGTGCGCGCGAAAGTGCGCCATCGTGTCTTGGTTTTTTGCAAATCCCAGCGCCTCACCGCGAAGCCCCCTGGTCGCGTCTTGCGGATCAAACGAAAGAAACAAGAATTGCAACTCACCAAAATGGGGCGTGCGCTCCCTGAGCGCCCTGAGATTGTCAGTGATGATCGGACAACTTGCCTGACACGTCAAAAAACCTGGGACCAGCACCAGCACGCGCTTGCCGTCCGTCCATTCGCGAATCGTTCTCCACTCGCCCTGCTCATCCACCCAGGCCAAGGCGCCAATGGCAATCTCGTTGGGAGGCGAGGCTGCGTAATTCGCGTCACTCGTTGCTGCCCCGCCAAAGAGTGTGAGCATGAGGGCGAGCGTGAACGCTTGCCACTGCCACTTCACGAGCCTACGGCCTTGGGCGCTTTGCGCCACTCTACCGGGCTTTCGGGGGCAAAGGCTTTGCCCCCGGGGTTGCCGTCCCGCCAGATTTGATACAAAGGGGCGCCATAGGCTAACGCCGCAAGCACGATGGCACCGACCACCCAAGGGCTCATCCGCTGTACCGCTTTGATGTCCTCATCGTGTAAACTCTCAGCAAAGGGTAAGAGAAAATCTCGCTGATCTTGGCGTGGCACCCCGGGATGCGCAAGCGAGCGCAAGGTGACATAAAAGTACATCAGCATGGCAAACGCCATCAAGACGCCGCCTGCTGCCGCAAGCGAGGTGGAGAGGATCCAATCAGGTCGGTAATCCGCAGAAGCGGGATTGAGATAATTCAACCCCAGGTTGCTGCGCCTCGGCTCGCCTCGCAATCCGCCCACAAAAAGCCCCGACGACAGAATCATCACCCCAAACGTCCAGACGTAAGGAACGATCATTGCTAGCCGCACCGCCTGCAGCTGCTTGCCTTGAATCCCGAGTAAGATGAAATTTGAGAGCCCCAAGATGGTTAAAAAAACCGGACCTGCCACGGTTAAATGAAAATGGGCTGGCACCCAAGAAGTGTTGTGCACCACTTGATTGAGATTATAGGAGGCGTTGACCACGCCGGTTGCCCCACCAAAAATGAAAAGCACTAGACCACAAAAAAAGTAGGGAAAAAGCCAGCGGGAGGCATCAAAATACGGCAACTTTTTCCACCAAGCAAACAAGCCGCGGCCGCCTTGGCGCTTGGCTGCAAACTCCAGCGAGGCTGCCAGCGTGAAAGCCGTCATCAAACTGGGAATGGCGACAATGGCGGTTAAGACCGTATGAAGCCCTTTCCAATCACTGGAGATGCCCGGGTCTGCAAACTGGTGGTGTAACCCCAAGGGACTAGAAAACATCAAGAACATCAAAAAAGAAAAACGGGCAGCAAAATCGCTATACAATTTTCCCCCCGCCACCTGCGGCAACAGCGTGTAATAAGCAACGTAGCTGGGCAGCAACCAAAAGTAGACCAGCGGGTGTCCGAAAAACCAAAAGAGCGTCCGCGACAACACCACGTTAATGTGGTCCGTCAGCCCCAAGGACCAGGGCAAGAGTAACCCCACCACCTCAAAGCTCACAGGCAAGGTGGCAAGCTGCCAGAGAGTAAAAGTTACCACGATCCCCAAAACCGGCAGCGGCAGCTTCTTGCCCGGATGAGCGCGACTCCACCGTCGCACCGGCGGCACCCAAGCGTAGAGTGCAAACCAACTCCCAACAAAAAACAAGCCTAACCCCAGATAAAAAGCAGGATGGGCGCGCAGGGGAGGATAAAAGGTGTAAAGCACGCTAGCTTTGCCAGCAAAAATCGCCCACAGCGTACTGCCTGCTCCCAAGACCATCAAGGTGCAAGACACCGCAGCGAGCCGCTCTTGCAGAGCCCCTAAACATTGGAAGACAATCACGTGACCAAAGGCAACCGCAAAAAACGTGGTGAGAAAAATAGCGTTAATCACCCCATGCCCCGTCAGCCCCTGATAGTAATTAATCCCCAACACCCCGCTTGCTTTGATCAAACCTGCGCGCATCAAGACCTGCATTAAGCCCTGTGCGATGCCAAACACTAGAAACAGCAAGGGAAAGAGCAGCTCAAGGAGAATGATATTTTTTAAGCGGCGGGAGTATTGCATTTTTTTTATTCCTTCAGTGAATGGTTTTTAGGTACTCTATCAGTTCCAGAATCTCAGGATCACTGACTGGCAAAAGCGGCATAACGTTGGCGTAACCCTTAACAATTTTTTTTGCCGGATACTTAATCGACTCAAGGATGTAAGCGTCATCAACCGTGAGCTTTAAGCCATCTTCCATCACTTCTTCCCGCCCATAGATCCCCTTAAAGCTCGGTCCCACTCCTTGTGTGGCGCCCGTGAGATTATGACAACCGATACAGCCTTTTTGACTGTAATGCTTCTTGCCGGCCAAGGCAGCAGGCGACATAGTGAGTTGCAAAGGCGACTGCTTACCAGCACCTCGCACGTCGCTTAAGACTTGCGGTAAGTCACCATGCTCAATCAGGTCCATAGAAGCTTGGGCGTCTGGCCCTGCAACCGTAATCAGGGCATTCATGTTTTGATGTCCTAGGCCACAGTACTCATGGCAAATCACCGGATAAACGCCAACACGCGTGAAGGTTTTCGTGGCCTTGTTAATCACACCTGGCACAGCCATGAGGTTCACAAGCGTACCGTTGATGTGGAAACCGTGATTGACATCCACACTTGCCAAAAAGAACTCAACTGTGGCCCCTTGCGGGATCACAAGCTGTTTTGGCAAAAAATCCCACATCCGTGCAACATAATGCACTTCATAGCGTAGCGGTCCGACTTGATGCAAACTCGGCTCGGTGAAGAGCTTTTCATTCGGCTGACAGGTGGGAACTGATAGATGTAAAAAAATCGCCGCATAAGCAATCAACAGCAAGTGCCCCACCGACACCAGAATGGCAATGGAAATGACTTTTTTTTCACTGCTACCTAACGCTGCCAAACCCGTAGGCACTTAGCTCACACTTCTTTGCAGCATCACGACGTAGAGGGACAACCAAATAGCAATCATCGTGAGCAAAACAGCGATAAAAAAAGCCATGGCTCCCTTGGGCACAAAACTTTTCTCGAAAGCGGTGTCAGCGCTATCATCCATCAGATGCCCCGTACGATACCCCGTGTTGTGCTCACCCACCTTAACCGCCAAGCCCGACCCAAAGCTTAAGCCAGCGCTGTTACGATCACTCATGCTTTTTTACCTTTCTTCCGCACTAAGGAGGCCCCTGCCCCCAGGGAAAATTACTATACTAAAAGTGTCAGTTAATTGCTATCCTAGCAGATCCCCAGAAATTTTGCTTTAATTCTTTTTATTGAATCAAAAATGCACTGCAAAGCACTGCTGGTAGTGCACGCTATCCCCCCGCACCAGTAACGATGACAACAACGACGAAGACCTGCAAACCCGAGGCGCGCTGGCCCCTGCTGTGACGCGCTTTCCTCCCTTTCGTGCTCACCCGAAAAGCCAAAGTAATCTCGTCAGGTAAGCGAGCCTTTTTTTTGCGTGGCACCTGCTTCTTGCTGCTGCTGCTAGAAGTCGGCCGACCTTGCTCCTGAGCGCAAAGATCAGGTCACAACGACAACAAACCACCCACCCCTCTCCCTAGCTCCGCATCTCCGCATCTTTGATGCCCACATCCCTCCTCCCGCATCCCCCACCTAAAAAAACCCGCAAAAAAAGGGGAAGATCCTCTTGACCGCAGTGGCCTCTCGCATTAGCCTTTCTCAAGCTTCCGCTCATTTTTTTCATCCAACCCAGGGTTCATCTCGCCTATGTGCACACTCACTCCCGCTTTTCACTTGCCAACCTCCTCCAGACAGGGCCCTCATTCGCGGCATGCCCCGCGCCCTGCCGCTTGCGACTGCATGCAACGGCAGCAGCAAGCCTGCCGCCAGGGCAGCGTCGCCGCCGCCACCGCCAACTTCTTTTTGTTTGCTTTGCTTGGCTTGACCACCTGGCTCATCCCGACCCCCGCTGCTTGCAACACCCCAGAAAGTAAGACCTTGCAACTGACCGAAGTGTTGCACGCGGTTCGGCAATCTTATCCGCTGATTCGCACGGCTTTAATCGACCTGGAGCGAGCGGGCGCCGACTATCTAGCCGCACAAGGGGGCTTTGACCCGCGCTTGACATCCTCCAACCGCGGAGACACGTCTGGAGAACACCGCTACTTACAATCCGACACCGTGCTCGAACAGCCCACGGCGCTGCTAGGCTCACAGTTCTACGGTGGTTACCGCATCTCGCAAGGCGACTTCCCGGTTTACCAGTCCCAGCTCATGACCTTTAACCAGGGTGAGTTTCGCGCAGGCTTGGAGCTTCCGCTGCTCAAGGGACGCGACATTGACGAGCGCAGGTTTCGTTTAGCGTTCACCGAGCAAGGCCGTCTCGTCCAACAGCAATCCCTGGAACTGCAAAAGATTGAAGTGACCAAACAAGCCACCCATCGTTACTGGGACTGGGTGGCGGCCGGCAAAAAACTTGCCATTGCCCGTGAACTGCTCACCATAGCCTTAATGCGGGGCACCTCGCTCACCCACCGCGTAAAACACGGCGATTCCCCAGAAATCGACTTTATTGACAACGAGCGCGCTGTGATGCAACGGCAAGCCACCGTCACGGCAAACGAGCGACTTCTACAAAAAGCCACCCTGGAGCTCTCGCTCTTTTGGCGCGATGAGCGTGGCAGCCCGGTACTTGCAGCCACCACGCAAATTCCTCAGGCCTGGCCTGCCATGCAAATGCCGCAAGCAAATGACCTAGCAAATGATCCGGCAGATGACCCGAAAAATGACCAGGCGCATGCCCTTACCGAACCCTCTACTGCTGCCGCTGCCGCTCCC
>JAYTHP010000030.1:0-6468 GCA_043732485.1 Oligoflexia bacterium | reverse complement strand
AGGAGGAGGAGGAGTAGGATGTAGGTTTGTTTTTGGCTTTGCGCACTAGGGTGGTTCTCGCTTGCGTCGCAGCAGGTTTTGGGGGATGAACTTTGTGGTGGTCGTTTTCTTTGCGGTCGTGGTCGTTAAATCCTGAGTGGCCTAGTTGTGTTTTTTTGGTCAGAGTTGGGCGTGTCCCGCGTGTCAGAAGTACACGCAGCTTTCTACTCTTTTAGAATAACAGATTCTTCAGCACAGGAAGGTAAAAAATCATCTCGCGGGCACGCAAAAGGGCGAGTGGCTGTGTTTGCGGTGAGTTGTCAAAAGTTTGGCTCAAGGCTGAGGCGGTGGCGGTGGCGCTGGGGGTGGCGGGCGATCGGACGTAAAAAAGGGGCGGGCTTCTGTGCGCCTGCGGGTGTGCGTCTATTTCTTATTTTCTGCGTTTGTGCCTAGCAAGGGTAAGGTTGAGGCTGTCTTGCCGGGGCTGTTGAGGGCAGAAAAAGAAAAAAATTTTTTCAGTTAGACAATCGATGGTATTTTAATCATAATGGTATTATGGCAGTAACTCTTTTGCATCGTTTGGCGGCATGGGCAGAAACTAACCCTGATCAACCGGCCCAGCTTGCGTTAAATCCGCAAGGCGGCTGGGACACCTTAACGGTGAAACAGTATGACGACAGCGTTTACTGGTTGGCGCTGTTTTTTCAGTCGCGCGGCATGACCCCGCAAGACATCGGCACCATTTTTTCTTACAATTGTCCTGCTTGGACGCATTGTGATTTAGCACCGGGGCTTTTGGGGGCAAAATCAGCGGGTATTTACCCCAATTCGACGATGAAAGAGATTCACTATGTGCTGGAGCACACGGAATCGCGCTTTTTAGCGGTCCAGAACAAGGAATACTACCTGAAACTGGTCGGTCCGCAAGAGGAGCACCCGTTACCTGAGCGAATTACAACACTTTTGGTGTTTGAGGGGGATTGTGTGTTCTCGCCTAAGGCGATTTCCTATCAAGCGGCGCTTGCGCAAGGGCAAAAATTAGCAGCAGCGCTTGAGACCAACTCGAAGCGCGCGTATCTCGATCGTTTGGATCCCCAGGCTGCGGCCTTCATCATTTACACCTCTGGCACCACCGGTAATCCTAAAGGGGCGCTGTTATCGCACGACAATCTGGTATTTGCAGTGGATCAGGTGGCGCAGACCTGGTCTTTGCCGATGGGGCGGGGCACGCTGTTTTCCTTCTTGCCCCTTTGCCACATAGCCGAAAAGTTACAAAACTTAGGCGCTGGGATCTCGCAGCGTTACACGTCTTATTATTGCAGTAAATTTGAGAACGTCGGGCGGGAGATGCCCTTGGTTCAGCCCTCCATTTTGGTGTGTGTTCCGCGCTTGTGGGAAAAAATGATGGAAGGCGTGCAAATGAAGTTGGATCAAACGCCACAAGCGCGCAAGCTGCTAGTTCTCTGGGCGATGGGAGTGGGGAGAAACTATATGCGGGAGTTCTACTCTCCGCGCGGTGTCAGTTGGCTGACTGCCGCACAGTTTGCGCTTGCCAGCCAATTGGTGCTCAAAAAAATCAAGGCCGCCTTAGGCTTACTGAAAGTGGAAGCGGTGGCTTCAGGCGCTGCCATGCTCTCGCCGCACATTGTGCACTGGTTTCATGGCTTAGGTATTGAAATTAATGAAGATTTTGGGCAGACGGAGACGTCGGGCATTTTAAGTCTGACGGAGCGCAATCAAGATTGCGCGGGCACGGTGGGGCGGGCGCCTGCCGGGGTGGAGTTAGTGCTTGCGGAAGACGGCGAGATTTTTACGCGCGGACGGCACGTTTTTTTAGGTTATCTTAAGGATGACGTTGCCACCCAAAAGACGCTCGTGCGTCGGGGGGAGGGCGCGCTGTGGCTTGCCACCGGTGACCTAGCAGAAATCACCCAGGCGGGTTACGTCAGGATTCGGGGCCGGAAAAAGGAGATCTTGAAAACTTCAGGCGGTAAGATGGTCGCCCCCACGCCGATTGAAGAAGAACTGAAGGCCGCGCCGATCATCAGTCAGGTCTGCTTGGTGGGGGAAGGGCAAAAGCATCTGGCGGCGTTAATCACGCTTTCGGAAGGAAAATTAACCGAACTGGCCAAAAACTCGCCTGAAGTGCTAGAGGGTGCGGTGGTGACGGCGCCTGAAGTGGTGGCGCAGGTGAAACAGTACGTCGATGCCTTGAACCAGACGCTTGCAAGCTACGAGCAGATTAAGAAGTTTTCCATCCTATCGCGCGAGTTCTCGATTGCCGCAGGCGAAATGACCCCCACGCTCAAGATGAAGCGTTCGGTGATTGAGAAGAACTATCAAGACTTGATTCAAAAGTTCTACCCACCGGCTGTTCGTAGTGCATGAGTTTGCGCCCCAGCCAATTTTATGGTAGCTTCTTCCCCTAACCCAAAAAGCACCCGCCCACTGGTGTGATCCTGACCTAACCGATGTGCTCACCTCTCTTTTGCCTAATACCCCCCCCCTCCTCCTCCCTTCCATGAGACAGTCTTTATGACCCCCTTTCTCACGCAAGCGAACGACGCCCAGTGGCGAGAAAAAGCCGCCCGTTTCCAGAGGGAGGCTGCTGCAGGACTGCGCTTTCATCCGGTGATGGAGCTGCCTGAGTGCGTGGAAGTCTATGATTTTACTCAAAGCTATGATCCTGGCCGCGCCTTGCTGCAGCCGTTTGGCATTGGCAAGTACGATGAGCGCCGCACGGCGGCGATGTACCAGCAGCCGCTTTTTGGGGCTGCAGCCTTGAGCGGGGAGGGCGGCCATCAAGATCGCCGTGAGGTTCATATGGGGATCGATCTGGGAGCGCCCGAAGGCACCCCGGTGTATGCATTTTACGACGGGGTAATTTACGGCGCGGCTATTCATCAGCAGTCTGGCGATTATGGCGGCACGGTGATCACCCAGCACTGGCTAGGCGGCGGCGTTGGTGCGGGCTTGAGCGTTTGGGCGCTGTATGGTCATTTGAGTCATGCCTCGGTTCATGCTGCCAGGAAGCGCAGGTTTACCACAAGAACGATTGCCGCAGGCGAGTGCCTCGGTTGGGTCGGGGTGCGGGAGGAAAACGGCGGCTGGAATCCGCATCTTCATTTTCAGTTATCGCTTGAGGAGCCGCGCAACTGCGATTTGCCAGGCGTCGTCAGCCTGCGCGAGCGCGAGCTTGCGAGGCTCAAGTTTCCCGACCCCAGACTGGTGTTAGGTCCGCTTTACCCTTTTGACTGCGGCAGTCTGAAAAAAACATCTCAAAACGAGGGCTAGCGTCAGGAGAGCGAGCGGTGTAATATTAAACGGGGGGGTGATTGGTGAGCGTGAGTTGCGGGTGATTGTCTTGGGCCCAGCGCAAGCCCCAGTCTGATTTAAAAAGAATCACGGGCAGGCCGTCGCGGTCCTCTACCACCCGCGAGTCTTCGCGTTGGTTAAAATAATGAATCTGCTCGGGCGGTCCTTGCACCCACCGCAGCGAGCTGTAACCCAAGCGCTCAATCTTAATATCAACCCCGTACTCGCCCTTGAGGCGATGCTGCAGCACTTCAAACTGCAACGCTCCTACCGCCCCTAAGAAGGGATCCTTATCGCCTAAGCCCCACTGCTTATAGACTTGCACCACGCCTTCTTCGGCCAGCTGGTCTAAGCCCTTTTTCAGTTGCTTGCGCTTCATCGGGTCTAAGATCACGATCGCGGCAAAGTGTTCCGGGGCAAAGCGCGGCACGGCGAGGTAAGAAAACGGGGCCTTGAGCTCCGAGCACAAGGTGTCGCCAATCCGGAGCTGGCCGCTGGTGTCGAGCAGGCCTACGACATCGCCGGGCCAGGCTTCCTCAATCATCACCCGTTCTTGGGCAAAAAACTGCAACGGTTTTGAGAGTTTAACCTCGGTGTTGGACCGCACGTGCAAAACGCTCATGTTGCGGATAAAATGCCCGGAGCAGATGCGCATAAAAGCCACGCGGTCACGGTGTAAGGTGTCCATGTTGGCTTGAATCTTAAAAATGAAGCCAGAAAATTGCGGCGAGGTCGGCGCCACCCAGGCGATCTCAGTCGGCAGTGAGGATGCCAGGGTGGCGGCGGCGGGCTGCTTTTGGCGCGGCCGCGGGGACGGCGCTAGGGCGATGAATTGCTCTAAGAAGCGCTCAAGCCCAAAGTTATTCATCGCACTACCAAAAAACACCGGCGTCAGCTCCCCTGCCAGCACCTGGTCTCGCGAAAAAGGATCGCCTGCCAGCTGTAAGAGCTCAATTTCCGCTTGAAAGCGACTTAAAACAGGATCAAGCTCGCCGTCGCCCTCCTGCGCTGCCAGCGGAGTGCCGTCACTCCCTTTCTTGCCGCTCAGATAATCGCGCTGTGCTTGGCCTTGCAGGATTTGCTGCGGGATCGACTTGCCCTTCGCACCCGACAAAGCAACCGCACTGGGGGTGGGGAACAAGAGCACTTCTTGGCTTTGGCGATCAAAAATACCGCGAAATTGATCACCCAAGCCGATAGGCCAGTTCATCGGGTAGGACTTGATTTTTAGGACTTTTTCTAACTCGTCGAGTAACTCCAGAGGGTCGCGGCTGGGGCGATCGAGCTTATTCATGAAGGTGAAAATCGGGATGGAGCGCATGCGACAGACTTCAAACAGCTTGCGAGTCTGGGCCTCGACGCCTTTGGCCGCGTCAATCAGCATGACGGCGGCATCGGCTGCCACCAGCGTGCGGTAGGTGTCTTCGGAAAAGTCCTTGTGGCCGGGGGTATCGAGCAGGTTGATTTGAATGCCTTGGTACTCAAATTGTAAGACGCTAGAGCTCACCGAAATCCCGCGCTGCCGCTCAATGTCCATCCAGTCGGAGGTGGTGTTGCGTTGGTTGGCCTTCGCACGCACCGCTCCAGCAAGGTGAATGGCGCCGCCGTAGAGCAGTAATTTCTCAGTCAAGGTGGTTTTTCCGGCATCGGGATGCGAGATGATCGCAAAGGTCCGTCTGCGTTGCACTTCCTTGTGCAGCCGCCCGGCCAGTCGTTTGGCGTCTTCCCCCGTCGAACAGTGTTCAGCTTCGCTTGGCGTGGGGTTGGGGGCAGAGTCGTCGGGGGGGAAAGGTTGCGACATGGAGAGCCTTTCATAGCTGATTTTTTAGGCGTTAGGGGAAAAAAATGCGCACCCAGCAGCCTCACCCAAGCAGCCACCCTCAAAAGTCCTCAAAAGCCCTTAAAAGGGCAAAGCGAGTTACTTAAGTGCAAAAAAGAGCGCTCACCGGCGCCAGCCTCAGTGCGCTCTTTTTTGGCTCGCTTCGAGCTTGGCACGGGCATTTAGCTTGCGGCCGGAGCTTCGACGCGCAAGATGTACTCGTATTTTTCAAGCAAGTAGAGCCAAAAGGCGTCTTTCACCCGGTAATTGGAGGGGTAATGGGTGGCCTCAGGTTTGGCAAAATAAGCATTCGGTGCGTCCCAGTCGGTAAAAAAAGCCACGTACTGTTCCTGCAGTTGGGGGTCAGAAAAACAAATTTGCTCTAAAAATTCATTACTTAAAGAGACCTCTTGGATGCCTGATTCCGCATCAAAGGTGTTACTAGTGCGTAGTTTTTTGGTGCCTGAGGCGTTGAGAAACGAGCGAGCGCGGGCTTGATAAAGCAAGGAGAGCATTTTGGTGATATCAAAGCCCTCAAAACTAAGCGTCGGGTGCTGCGGGTCTCGGGACAGTCTGAGATCGCCGCCTCGTAAAAAGCGCTCCATCACCGCAGCCGGCTGCAGGCCTGGGTGGTGCGGTGAGGCCAGCGAGGGGTAGAGAATCTGGGTGGGTGGCTGGTTAAGGCTGAGTGAGAAAAGGAGCCGCTGCGTTAAGACTTGCACCACTGTGGTTTGAAATTCTGGGCTCAGCGGCGCCAGTTTCTGGTGTCTTTGGATGAATTGCCGGCGGTAGGTTGCAAACACCTTGCTAATCCACTCGCCTGCGTGGGCAGGCTTTTCGCTGTTACCAAGCATTCTGGCTTCAATGGCCGCTAGTCCATCGGATAAACCATCCATGCAGCGGAAGGCGTTTTCACTTAGGTTCTCAGCTAGTTCCTCGACCGGATTGTCCCAGGTCTTGCCACTGAGCCCACTTTGTCTGAGTTGGTTGGCGTAGTCATAAAGCCGCTTGATTCTTTTTTGCAAGACTTGTCTTAAGTGCCTGCGGGCTTTGCGGGTTTCAAGCGGCAAGCGCTCCAGTCTGCCGGTCTGGTAATTGAGCGTGGAGTCCTCTAATAAGAGATTGAGGTTATGAAAGATGGTCTTAAGATGACCTAAAGCTTGTTCGCTTTGCAGCGAGCGCTGTAAGTTGGAGCGCATGCGTGCGAGGCGGTTTTTTGCAAGCGGCTGGGGAAAGAGTTGCTCAAGTCCCGCCCGCTGGAAGGTTAACGTGGGGTCACCGGCTAAGAAGCCAAAATTGACGAAATAGGTTTCCTGAGGCTGGCGCATGCCACGAAAGATTTCTAGCGCCTTGCC
>JAYTHP010000029.1:0-18519 GCA_043732485.1 Oligoflexia bacterium | reverse complement strand
CCATCTCGAACTCAGAAGTTAAGCCCGCCCACGGCGATCATAGTACCGAGGTAGCTCGGCGCTAAGTTAGCTCGATGCCCCCAATTTTTTTTCTTTCTCTTCTGAAACCTAATTCTCTGGTTTGTTGCAACCCTTTTAATTCTTTTCTTCTACCTTCTGTGTGTCTTTGCACTTCTTACAAAGAGTGGCTCTCTGCCTCCTCTACTTATCACGCGCTGATTAAGCCAAAATAATCATTTTTACTCGCCTTTTGCGCCGTCCTCTATCATGATAAGAGGACTTGATGGCCGCAAAAAGATTAGTGATCAGGATGAGCAGCTTAGGGGATGTGGTTTTGGCGACTGCTTGCCTCGATTCGCTCTTTGCGGCAAATCCCGCGCTAGTGACCGACTGGGTGGTGGCTAAGGAGTATGCGCAGATCTTGCAAGGGCATCCGCAGGTACGCCAAGTGTTCTGCTATGATCGTCGCGCAGGGCTTGCAGGTTGGTGGCAGCTTTGCCGTAAGCTTTGGGATGAAAATTACTGTGAAGTCTGGGACTTGCACCAAAGCCTGCGTTCGCACCTATTGTACTTGCTGTTTCGCTGCTGGAATCGTCACAAGGTGAAGCAATTCATCTGGCACACACTCCCCAAGGAGCGGCTGCAAAGGTTTTTAGTCTGTGTCTTGAAGAAAGCGTGCCCTCAGGCTTGGCGTCCCCGCCCTTGGGTGACGCGCTATGGGACGTTAGGCGGCCACGGGGCAAGAACAACAGTGGGTTGGCCCAATGTCCGTCATCTTCTTGGCGATTTGCAGGCCCCTTCACAAAAACAACTTCAGTCTTTATTACCGTCTTCGTACCTCTGCGTGATGCCCAGCTCCAAATGGCGAGGCAAGGAGTGGGGGGTGGCCTCTTTTGTCGCAGTGATCCGGCAACTTCCCTACCGCTGTGTGATCTTGGGCACCAGCCAGGACCAAGCCAGCCTGGAGTTGGTGAGGGCCTTGGAGCAGCAAGGGGTATCGCACGTATCGGGCGTAGGGGTCTGGAATCTAAGGGAGGTGGCGCAGGTGCTTGCAGGTTCGCGCGGATTGCTAGCGGTGGATACTGGTCTTGCGCATCTGGCAGAGGCACTGGGGCAGCGGACCTGGGTGATTTTTGGTCCTACCACGCCGGAATTAGGCTTTGCGCCGTGGCGGAAGCAGGAGAGTCGAGCGCTGGGGGCGGCGGGGGTGATTTGTCGTCCTTGCAGTCGGGACGGGTCGTTTTGCATGAGGGTTTTTAATCCTTACCTTTGTTTGAAGTCGCTCACGCCAGCGCAAGTGGTGCGTGAAATCGGTGCATCATGTTCTTAGGGCTTTGGCGTGGGGCGGTGAAAGCTTTGTATCGCGGCTTGCAGCGACGGTGGGTGAAACCTCTTGCGTTGCGCTTTTTTTTTAAGCCAGGACGATTCAAGGGGCAAGGCGACGGGCGGTCTAACGAGCTTGGCACACGGTTAGCGCTTTGGGAGCCGCAGCATCCTCAACCCCAGCTGCGGAAAGAGGGCGTGCGGCGGTTGTGGTTTCATGCCGCAAGCGTGGGTGAGTTAGAGTCCCTGCGGCCGATCCTGGAAGCGCTTGTGGTAGCCCAGCCGACGGTGGAACTCATCCTCTCCATTTTTAGTCCCTCAGCCGCAGCCCCCTTGCGCCAGTTGCAAGAGACCTTGCAGCAGGCACACGCACGTTTGCTTTTTGTCGGTTATGCTCCCTGGGAGGGTGAGTGGCAGGCGGCGTTGCGATCGTTTCAGCCGGAGGGGTTCGTCACGGTGCGCTATGAAGCCTGGCCGGATTTATGGATGTCGTTGCAAGAAGAGAAGATTTTTTTGGCCATTGTTTGTGCAAGCGCGAGGCCTTCTTTACGGTGGGCTGCCAGGTGCTGTCAAGCCTTAAACCGGCAGCTCCCCTCACTGGAGTTGTTACTGGCGTCACCGCAAGACGCAGGCCCGCTAAAAGCTTTGTTTGCAGATTTTTTGCCTGTACCAGGCGTGCTGAGCGTCGGTGATCCTCGCTGGGACCGAGCGTTGGCCCGCGCCCAGCAGCCCAATCCCCGCATGCTGGAGTTGGCGAGTCGTTTTCAGCACTTGCCTAAGCCTTGGGGGGTGTTAGGAAGTGTCTGGCCTGAAGACTTGCAAAAACTGGAAGGACATTGGTCTGAGTTTCCTGGGACGTTGTGGCTGGTTCCCCATTCCCTCACATCCCCAGACCTAGCAAGACTGCTAGATCAGCTGCGACAGGGCGGTTTGGCGCCGCTTTTCACGGCCGCGCTGGAGCCGCAACCGGAGTCGGCATCCGGTGCGGCTGAGCTTTCGGTTCAAGTTGTTTTGGTGAATGAGATGGGTTTCTTACTCGAGCTTTACGCGCTCGCCGATTGGGTTTATGTCGGTGGCGGCTGGGGGCAAGGCATTCATAGCGTACTGGAGCCTGCCATCTACGGCGTGCCGATTGCCGTGGGTCCCAAGCGAGCGGCGTTGTTTTCCGAGGTGGCGTTGATTCGCCAGTGGGGTCAGTTGCGAGTGCTGCAAGAGGAGGCGCCAGGACAAAAGCTGTTGGCGTGGGTACGGGAGCAAAACACACAAGACAAGCGATCCCTCTGGCAGTCCCTGGCGCAAGGCCAGCAAGGTGCGACTCACAAGGTGCTTGATTTTCTGGACTCCAAGCTTAAGGGGCTTGAGCAGCAAGTGACGCGTCAAAAAAAAAAAGAGGATTAAGGTTTCAAAGAGAGTGGCAGGGGCAAGCGTCAGCCGCTGCGCGTAAGAGAGAGCGAACAAAGAAAGAGAGATGAATGTATCGTGGATGCCACCGGACGAGAGCATAAAAGAGTGGTTGCTTCAAGCGTTAATCACCCGTTTTCTGATCCTAAACTGCGGGATTACCAGCCGACGACGAGGCATGAGCGTTATGATTGTATTGTCATTGGCTTGCAGTGGGGTGGTTTGCTGGCAGCTGGATTAGCCGCACGACTGGGCTTATCGGTTTTGGTGGTGCCTTTTATGCCGGTAGGCTCGCTGATGACCACGGAGTCTCAGGATTTTTTAGATTTTCATTCCAACTTTTTTTTAGGCTTAGGTCAATCCAGGGAAGGTGAGCGCGGGCTTTTGCTTGCTGCCCTAGAAAAGCTTAAGCCTGCCGCTTTCACAGCGGCGGGGTTTTGGGAGCAGCAAGGACAACCACAAATCCTGACCCCCCACCACCGCGTGCGGGTGGGCGAGTCGCTTGAGCAAATTGCAGCCGAGTTTTACCGCGAGTGGGGGCGACAGGCGGTTGAGCAATCCGGGGTGCTTGAAGCCTTACCGCTTGCAGAATTGCATTTGAGTGGCTATTGGCAAGGGGTGCAGGGATCCTTTGAGCGGCGGCAGGAGCAAGCGACTGGCCTGCAGGCGAGCTCCTTGACGATCGTGCAGCAGCAGCTCGCGCACGCCTTGCCGCGCAAACTGCTGACGGGGGGAGAGTCGCACCTCGAGGAGGGTTTGGGGTTAGGCTCTGAGCGGTTTGCAGAGATCATGCAGGGGTATTGCTTTTGGTTGCTAGGAAAAAATCCGCAAGCCGTCAGCTTTTTTGATTTTCTGCAGCTCTTTGCACTCAAACAGCAAGGAGCAGCCTTTCCGGGTGGGCGGGAGAATTTGCGGAGTTTTTTACTCGAGGCGGCGCGAGCCCACGGTGCCCATCTTGCGCATCCCTACGTCGTGCAAAGGATTCTGGTGCAACGGGGCCACTTCTTAGGCGTGCAGCTAGCAGGGTACGCCCAGGTGGTGAGGGGTGATTTTGCCATCCTGGGGTCACCGTTATCGCGGGCCATGGAGAAGATCGATTACTTGGGTTTGCGTTGGCCCTTTCGCCAAAAACAAGTGCGCAAGCCCCAGAGCTGGCGCTTTACCTTGACGCTCACCCTACCCCGCGCTGCCGTTCCTACGGGAATGGAAGTCCGCTCCGTCTGGTTTCAAACCGACACGCCGCCTGTAGAATGGGAGTGGGTCGCAGCCCCAGCGGAAAGGGCAGCAGGCGAAGTGACCTTAGATCAAGCAAGACCAGCCGAAGCCACGCCAAGCGCAGGCGAACTCATCATGCTGTGTGTGCGGACCTTGTTGCCCTACCAAGAGCACACGGTAGAGTTGCAGTATCAAAAAGCGATTGCCGGGCGATTGTTGCAATTGATCGCCCTTAATTTCCCCTTCTTACCGCAAAGTATTTTAAAGGTTTTTCCACGCTGCTCGCCAGAGCCAGCACCGGTAGGTCGCTTGGATCCTTTCGTCCAGTGGTATGGTTTTCGTCAGCTGGAGAGTATCCCGGAGGATTTATTGGTTTTTGAGGCCCCGGGATCGGGGATTGATTCGGGCATCAATCACCTGTTTTTAAATTCCGATGAGACCTACCCGCAGTTTGCAAGCCTCGGGCCGACGCTTGCGGCGCTTGAAATTGTCGATCTGATCGCAGAAAAGCGTGGCTTACCCGGTCCACTCAGTGCGGGGAGCTAAAGCCTATGCATGTCGTGCTTTTTCATCCCGCAAGTCTACCGCCTCGCGATTACGGGGGCACCGAGCGCGTGGTCTTGTGGCTCGCTGCCGGCTTAAGGGCTTTAGGTCACCAAGTCACGGTGGCAGCCTTTGCAGGCAGTCAACTTCCCCCAGGGTGCCAGCTGTTAGCAGTCAATGATCGCCCCTACAGTGCGACCGAGCTGGCAGCCCTGTTGCCTGGAGACTTAGATGTCGTGCATTTTATGGCGCCGCTTGCAGCAGAACTGTGGGCCAGTTTACCGTGGCCGGCCTTGGTCACGATTCACGGTAATGGCAAAAAGGGCGAGCGTTTTCCCCGAAATACAGTTTTTTTAAGTCAAAATCACGCTAAGCGCCATCAGGCCGATTTTTTTATCTATAATGGCATCGATCCAAGCGAAGTACGCTTTGCCCCGCAAAGCAAGCAGGATTGGTTTTTATTTTTGTCAAAAACCAGCTGGAGCGTCAAGAATTTGGCAGGCGCGATGAGGTTTTGTAGGCAAGCCCAAGTGTTTTTAAAGATTGCGGGGGGAGAAAGACCTTGGCATCTGAGATTGGCTGCGGGCTTGAGTCGTCATCAGCAATGGATAGGCCCGGTGTCAGGCACCGTGAAGCAAACACTGCTCAGCGAGGCGAAGGCGCTGCTGTTTCCGGTACTTTGGCCGGAACCTTTTGGCTTGGTGGTGGTGGAGGCGTTAATGTCGGGAACCCCCGTGTTAGCCTCAAGCATCGGGAGCTTACCTGAGTTAGTGCCCCCGCACGTAGGCGCTCTCATTGAGCCGCAGTTTGCCACTTGTCCGTGGCGTTTGCAGGCGGCGGACGAGCAAATAGCCTGGAGTCAGTGGCATCAGCAGTGGGTGGAGCAGCTCACTTCACCAAGAGCGAGATGGGAGCCTGAGGCTTGCCGGGCGTGGGCGATGCAAAACTTTCATTTTCATCAGATGGCGCAAGCCTATGAAAAAGCTTATCGCCAAGTCTTGGCAGGTCAGCCCTTACAAGCGATCCCCCCGCAACAAGTGGGCTAGGCGCCCCGGTAAGGATGAGAGGTCAGAGGCTTGTAAAAGTGGCGCGGCGAGGTTGGGTGCGGGGGGGAACTGTAGCTTGAGGAGATCTGGCGCGACTCTTTTTCAAAAAAAAATCAGCCTCAAAAAAAAATCAGCCAAAAACGCCAAGGAAATCAATGACCGCAAAATGAAGCAAGCGCAGCGTGCGCCGAGAGGGTAAGTGTTGCGCAACAAAACACTGGCCCAAAAGGACCAAAAAAATTGCCTGGATCTCTGCAGGCTTTAAGAATATTCTAAACACTCAGTTGAGCGGCGGGTCGCAACAGGGGGTCCGGGAAAACGGGTGGCCTTTCACAAGGCCATGTCAAAAAACACTTCAAAGGTAAGCAATTTCAAATGAAAAAGAGTCGTTTCGTCTTAGGGGTTCGTCTAGTAAGTTTCATGATCGTTTGCAGTGGTGGGGAGGGAAGCGGCGGAAGACTTGCTTGGGCAGGGGGTGTGGGCCAGTTCTTGTGCCAGTGCCACGGCCATCCCGCTGCGCTGTTGCGCGGCCGCTTAGCGGCGGCGGCGGCGGCGAGGCAAGAGAGGACCGTGTGTCGTGGGTCGGAGCATCACGCGTTCGCGCCAGGCGCCCTACAAGGCTGTGAGCCCGCTTCTGATCGAGACGCTCACCTAGTGGGACTTGAGACATCCGCTCCCGCCCAGCCGCTTGAACCTGGGGAGGAGGGCAATCAGCCGTTTCCGGTTGCAACAGCCGATCCTTGCCCTTTCTTGCGAGCGCTTGAGCGTTATCGCTTCTTGCCCGCGCAGACCCCTGTACCGATCCGATCGCTGGGACGACTGATTGCTGCAGCAAGCGGAGCCAGCCTGGACAAGCAGCCTCGTCTAGCGTTCGGCATTCAGGTGATTGCCTTGATTGCCAACGGCGCTTGGCCCTGGAACATCGCTCGCCAGTGGGTGCGGGGGATGGACTGCGAGAGGCTGCGGGGAGGTTTGTTGGATAAAAAAGGGGCCGGCTCAGGGATTATTAATCAAGAAGGGGGAGTCAATGCCGAGGAATTTGATAGGCTTACGAACTTTGCGGTGGAGTATGCCAGTGAAAGCGGAGAGCCTGAGCCGGGTTTAGGGCGCGCGCAGTTAAAAACCATGATGGATGAGAACTTTAAGCGGTCGCGGGCTTTTCATAAGCCATGGGATCGACAACTGATGAACGGCGAGTGGCCGGTGCTGCTGCAATTTATTGGCAAAACCCACGGACCTGATCCCTATTTGAGCGTCAAAGAGTTGCGATCCTTGTTTTTTGCAGGAGAATTGCCGCAGCGGGTCTTAGGTCGTCTCGCGGAGCGCCTCATGCGTTGAGGTCGAGGCGCTTTAGGTTCATCGCCCGCCTTACGCTTGGGGAGCTTTTATCCTCTGTGCTCCGGACTTACCCTGGATCGTTTTTCCTTGATTCAGGACACTCTTCTTCCGATACCCCTTATACCATCTAACGTCGCGGCAACGAAAGCGGCAACGAAAACTTCGCTGCGCGAAAAATCGCGCGTGGAAAGGGGCCGAGGAATGCTTGAGGCGCAAAGAAGGGGAAGCTTTTTGGAGAGCAACGCTCAAGACCCTGTGACCTTACAGCTAACTCCCGGGAGTGAGGCTGCACTCCGAAACGTGAGGCAGCGTTCAGCAGTCCGACCGCAATTGCAATTGCGCCCCCACCACCACCAGACAGGACTTGCAAAAACTGCCGGGCAAGCGACCACCGAATACATCCTACTGCTAGGCTTTCTGATCTTGCTTGCCACCCATATGAATCAGGAGTTTTTCCACAACACCGTCAAGAAATTGAGCTTGGGATGGGGGGCACAAGTGAAAAATCAATGGAGCGGTTCTAATATGTATTATTTTCATGTTCAGTGACTCGCAGTTCCAAGGTTTCTCAGTTCATGCTTGACCCAGCACCTAGCACTCGTCGTCACCTTGAGAGCACTCTGACTGGAGCGGACATGAGGTTGTCGCAGAAAAATATCATGGTAAGCAGAAGCGCGCCTGGATTTTTTTGACAGCGCTAAAAAATCCAGTTAAATTAAAGAGAACTTCTTCTTCTTCTTCTCTCTGCTTTTATTGTTTGAGCTTCATTGCTGTTGCTCATTTCAGAGCCGAAGCGGTGATGGATTTCCGAGTTTTTCACGGGTAGATTCCCGTAGTTTGCTAGTGACCCCCTTTTCACAGTCCCGTTTTTACAGGCCCCCAGAGCATGGGTGGCGGAGTTGGTAAACGTGGTGGGGGGCACGCGAGAGCCGAAAAGTAAGGAAAAAAGAGTCAAAGTCATGTCGAACCAATCAACCAAGGATAGCATCGCGCAAAACGCAAGGGGAACCTCATCAATGGCTAGTCAATCAAACGCTGCATCGCAGTCGCAACCCAAAGCCTTTCAACTCACGCCTTTGCAAGGAGACGCTCACACAGCGACTCCCCCGCGCGTTTGGCTCTTTACCTTTGATTTACCCGGTGAAAAAGTCAATAAATTGACGCAAAGCGTGATGCAGGAAGTCGATCAATGGCTCAGCGAACTGGAAACGATGGGGCGCGAGAAGAAGATTGATGTCTTGGTGTTGCTCTCGGGCAAGCCCCAAGGCTTCATTGCAGGCGCCGATATTGAGATGATCCAAGCGGTCACGGAGGAGGCGCAAGCGGTGGGTCTTTCCCAAACCGGGCAAACACTCCTCAATCGCTGGGAAGATCTACCGTTTGCGAAAGTGGCGGTGATTGAAGGCGCTGCCTTAGGTGGGGGTTGTGAGTTTGCCTTAGCTTGTGACTTGATGGTGATGTCCAACAGCCCAGCCTGCCGCATCGGTTTACCTGAAGTGATGTTAGGGCTCATCCCTGGTATGGGCGGTTGCGTGCGCTTACCCCGCAAAGTGGGCTTAGCGAATGCCTTAGACCTGATCCTCACGGGTCGAACGCTCTCCGGGGAGGCTGCGGCTCGCATGGGGCTTGCTGACGCTTGTTTGCCACAGCAAAATTTTCGTGAATCGGCTTTGCAATGGGTCGTGCGCCAGGCTGGGGATTTAGTCAAGAAGGGAGGCAAAGGGCTTGCTCCTAAGAAATTAGCTCCTCAGGCCGCACTCAGTCAGTCGCTTGAGAGTTGGATGAGCGGTAGTCCGCTGCGAGCCTTGATCTTTAAAAAGGCGCGGGAAGGGGTTTTAGCCAAGACTAAGGGTCATTACCCGGCCCCGCTTAAGGCCTTAGAGGTTTTGCAGGCGAACAAGACTGCCACGCGAGGTGGCAAGCTCAAGGGAGCCGCGCGCGATCTGGCTTTGAAGAACGAAGCGCTGGCGTTTGGCCAGTTGGCGGTGTCGCCGATTGCCAAGCACTTGATTCGCATTTTCTTCCTCACCGAAGCGGTAAAAAAATCCAAAGGGGTGGAGTCAGGCAGCGCGGCTGCTGACAAGAAGGTACAACAAGCGGCGGTCTTAGGGGCCGGCGTGATGGGCGGGGGAATTGCCCAGCTGTTTGCCGCAAAGAATCTTGCCATCCGCATGAAGGACTTAACCGAACCGGCGCTGGCTGCCGGGATTACCGCGGCCACCCAGATTTTTCAAAAAGACGTCAAGCGTCGCAAGCTGACGACGCGGCAGTTTTTGCAAAATCTCAACAAAATCGCGCCCGTGATGGACTTTTCCGGGTTTGATCAGGTGGATTTTGTGATTGAGGCTGTGGTCGAGAACCTGGAGATCAAGCAGCGCGTGTTAAAGGAGCTTGAGAGTAAGATTAGCCCCGAGTGTATCGTGGCGTCGAACACCTCCTCGCTGTCGATTTCTAAAATGCAAAGCGTGCTCAGCCATCCTGAGCGCTTCGTGGGGATGCATTTCTTCAATCCGGTCAGCCAGATGCCGCTGGTAGAAGTGATTCGCGGTGAGAAAAGCTCCGATGAGGCGGTGGTCCGAACCTATCAGTTGAGTAAGCAGTTAGGAAAAACCCCGATTGTGGTGAAGGATTCTCCGGGTTTTTTAGTCAATCGCTTACTGATTCCTTACCTCAATGAGGCCATTCATCTGTTGGCAGAAGGGGTGGCATTAGAGCAAATCGATCAGGTTTTACTGCGTTTTGGCATGCCGATGGGTCCGATGGAGTTGATTGATGAGGTGGGCATTGATGTGGGAGAAAAAGTGTCTCACATTTTGTTTCAGGCGTTTGGTGAGCGTATGGCGCCGTCGTCGCTTGCCGCCAAAGCGGTGAGCCTGGGGCGTTTAGGGAAGAAGAACAACAAGGGGCTTTATCTCTACCAGGGCGCAAAGAAGACCAAGAGTTTTGATCCTGAAATCTATCAGCTCTTAGGCGTTGAGTTGCGCTCCGAGCCGATGGACCCCCAGGAGATCCTGGAACGTTGCGTGTTGCCGATGATCAATGAGGCCGCGCGTTGTCTAGCAGACGGCGTGGTGGAAAATGCTGCCACCGTGGATCTGGGGATGATGATGGGGTCGGGATTCCCACCGTTTCGTGGGGGGTTGTTGCGTTATGCTGACGAGCTTGGGGCCAATTACCTGGTGCAGCAATTACGCAAGTATGAGACCTCAATGGGTGCAAGATATGCTCCTGCAGCAGGGCTTTTAACGCAGATGGAAAAAAAGCTTGGCTTTTATCCTGCGCGCTGATTTTTCTGTCATGAGAAAGAGAAAAAAAGAGGGGGGGGCGGCGGCAGCACACCCCAGTTGCCGGCCGACGGTTCTCCATTCCTCTTGTTTTCTCACCTCCTTGACAGAGTGAGGTTCGGAAAGCAGTGGTTTTCCTCTGGCCGAGGTTCTAGCTTCCGGGAGTCAGCGTCTGAGCTTTGGTTCCCGGTCACACTCAGGTGATCTTGATTTTAAAAGAAATTCGTGGTCCTCAGTGGTGCCCGGGAGCAAATCATCGCGGGTCTGGAGCTCTTCTTCGCTCATTGATTCAGATTTTTTTCTAGTTTAAGAAGACTTGTTGCCCTTGACGTGATAAGTCGGAAAATTACGAATTTTTCCCACAAAATAGCCTCTTTTCCGCTGACTGCTTTCTTCATTACGGGCGCGGGTGGTGGACTATTTTTTTTAGAAAAAATGGCGCTAGGAACCGATCGCCTGCCCGTTTTTCCTCCGCAAGCCGAATCCTTAGCGTTTCCTGCTGCCCAGGCTAGAACTGCGACGGCAATGGGCGATGCTGTGACGACCGAAGACGCCACACTTTTCGTTCAGTTACCTCATGAGATCTGCCGAGTGATCAAGGTGGCGCTGAACTCCGCGGCTTATCTGCGGTTGGCTTCCTGCGCAAAAGAGCTTTTCAGGCTACTCACCAGTGACGAGGCCATTCGAGCGCGAAGGCATGACGGCTAGGAGCAGCTGGCCGATGCGCCTTCGCTGACGGACCGGCGTTTGTTGGCGCAAAATAAATTTCTACCAGACCCGGCTTGCAGGTGGACCTCTGCTTAGTTTTTGGCTCTGCTCCGACCCCGAGAAAAGCCCACACAGGTGGCTTATTCCTCCAATGCCCTCAAGCTCCGGTTCGCGAGCGCCAAGGAGATGGGTGATTTGCTGGGATCGGAGGTTGCCCGAGATTTTAATCGCTATTCGCTTCAACTTATTATTGATCCATTCCAAAGCTTCGAAGGGTGGGAAAGCGGCGGGAATGAGGAGTTGCTGCATCAACTGAATCGGGCGCAAGAGATTAAGCTTAAGTTAAGTAGATTTTTTTTTGGCGAAGGAATCGAAGGAATCGTAAAAGCCCTGGCGCGGGCGCTAGAAAGTGAGCACAATAGCCTCGGCTCTTTGAATCTGGGTGTCGATTAACCCTGTTGGAGCCATCGAAATCGCGCAGGCGCTAGGGAGCCCCGGCATAATCGTCTCAGCTCCTTAATTCTAGACAACAACCATATTGGCGATCCTGGTGCCAGCGCAATTGCGAGGGCGCTGGAAAGTGAGCACAACAGCCTCACTGTCTTGGATCTCAGCCAGAATGCTATTGGTGTGAAGGGCACGAGTGCCATTGCGCGGGCGATCGCGAATAAGCACAATCGCCTCACTGGCAGTCCTTTTTCTTACGCCACCCTCTCTCAAAGCCGCAGTTTTTTGGTGATCTTCGCCCTGAATTATCCGTGGTCTTTGCGGGTGTTTTCACAGATAGAGTTTTTTCGGTTGGGGGTCTCGTGCGCTTGAAGATAAGCGCGCTCTCAAATCCCATAGGTTGCTGTCACATGCCTACTGAGCCTTGCGACTCGAAACTTTCACGCGCAACCGGGTGGTGGGGGGGTAAGCGGGGGCTGCTTTCGGGGCTATATCCGCTCTTTTATCCCCTCCTCAAGGGGTTATCGGTAGAAAAAAACTGCGTTGTCAGGTATTGCTTGAAGGCCTTGATCGGCGTGTTTGGTGCACAAGAGTGGTGTCCCAACGCTTGAAAACTGATCAGCGCACTAACGGACACAAGGGCTAAGTCTTTAAAAGCATAAAAACTTAGATCAAGGTCGGCTTGCTAAAAGAGCAGGAAAAAAGCCTTTTGTTGCCGTTGTCACCTTTGATCAGTCTTGTCAGATGACAAGGTCCACTCGGGCGCCTCACGGTTGCGAGAAGCAGGGCGATTGTGCAAGTGTGTCCACAGGAGCGCTGAGTGAAAAGACCTAGGGCATAACCACCAAGCTAAAAAAAGGGAGTCTCAAGGCCATGGATTTTGAAGGAGTATGGGAGCTGTGCACAAAGCCCTGGACGCGTTGGGTGGGTATTCGCTATTTGAAGTCAAAGAAAAATTCGCAATTCCTCAATTTCGTCACTCTGCTCTCCATCTTTGGCATTGGCCTGGGGGTGAGTGCCATGATTGTGGTGTTGTCAGTCATGGACGGCTTTGAGGCAGAGCTAAAAAAGCGAATGATTGCCACTGACTTGCACATTTTGATTCAGCCACAGCCCAGTGCGCCGGGCTTTGTAAGCGGCCTGGTGCCGCAAGGGGTGATTAGCGCCGAGATGATTGAGGTCTGGAAGAAGTCAGCTTGGGGCAGCTCAATCACCGGTTTTTGGCCGGTGCTGTCGACTGAAGCGATTTTACGCTCAGGGAAGAAAGTGACCGGGGTGTTTCTCAAGGGGGTCGATGAGAGTCGGCTCAAGGTGCTGGAGTCACAAATGGTGGAGTCGCATGCTTCAGCCTGGAGTGAGCAGGAGTCCACCCACGCGCCTGAGGTTTACCTGGGGCAGGAGCTTGCTTCTGAAATGGGGCTTTTTGCAGGAGATATCGTCACGTTGGTGTCGCCAACGGAAACTGATGATTCGCTGGGCAGTGTGCCGCGTCTCAGAAAAGTGGTGATTGCAGGGATTTACCATAGCGGCTTACCCGATCAAGAACTGCACGTATTGTTTGCCAAAGAGCAGGTGGTGCAGTCTTTTTTAAAGAAAGCGGACGTTGTGTCGCAGTGGGAAATTGCGGTCCAAGATTTTGAAATGGCCCCGAAAATTGCGCAAAAGCTTAAAACCTTGCTCCCCGATTTTCGCATCCAAGACTGGGTGGAAATGAACGCCAACCTGTTTGCCTCACTCAAGCTGGAGCGAATTGCGATGTTTGTCATCCTTTCTTTTATCATCGTGGTTGCTTCTTTTAACATTGTCACCACTTTAAGCCTGATGGTTTTCGAAAAGAAGAGAGAAATCGCCATTTTAAAGACCATGGGCGCTGAAAAAGGGCAAATTGCTGCCGTTTTTCTCGCCCAAGGCGGCATCATTGGCAGTCTCGGGATTGTGGGTGGGCTCTTGTTGGGGTTGCTAGTCTGCTGCTTGCTTAAGCGCTATGATCTTGTGACCTTGCCTGAAATTTACTATGACCGCACGTTGCCTGTGACTTTTGATGCCAAATACTACCTGATTGTTATGCTCTGTACCGTAGGGATCGTGTGGGTGGCCTGCTTGTATCCCAGTAAACGTGCCTCCAAGCTGCATCCACTGGAGGGGATCCGCTTTGGCTAAGCAGAGGTATGCCAAAGCAGGCCCCATCGGGGGGGCTCTGATCCGTAAAGTCATTGCGGCTTTGCGTCCTCACTTTTCCCTACCATTAAGTTCGGATATCCTTGTAAGTGTTTCTGCTGGATCTGACTCAACAGCGCTTGCACATCTACTCGTACACCTGGGCCGCCGACTAGTCCCGAAACACCGAATTCGACTTGTACACGTCAACCACGGCTGGCGAGGTGAAGCCTCAGTAAGCGATGAACAGTGGCTTCGTGCGCTTGCCAAAAGATGGGAAGTACCGATCACCGTCCACCGGGGACCCTTGCCGCAAGACGGGGTTTCTTGGGAAGCACAAGCTCGTGAGTTCAGGCAACGCGTTTACGCTTCCAGGACTGAGGAGCTTGGCTTAGCAAGCCCGAGAGTGTTTACCGCCCACCACGCCGATGATCTTGCAGAGACTCTGTTGTGGCGGCTGCTGACCGGTGCGGCTCAGACACACGGAGGGGGCATTCAGGAAGTGACCGAGTTTGAAGTTCGGCCGCTTCTGCGGGTGCGTAAACAGGTTTTACTCGACTATTTACAAGAGTGCGAGCAAGGCTTTTGTGTCGATGCCACCAACTTTGAAGAGCGCTTTTTGCGCTCCCAGATGCGAGCAAGACTGATGCCTGAACTAGAAAGACTGTTTCCCCAGGCCGTGAACCACTTGGTCCAAGCCGGCCTGCAGGCACAGGCAAAGGGCAGGAGGAAGCAGCTGGTGCCGGAGCACTTAGGCCCGGACCCTTTAGGCAAAGATGACCTACTGGCATCCTCAGCTGAGATGTTTCAGATGCTAGGCATTCGCCCCAAACGAGCTTATTTTCAGGCTTTAGAGCAAGGATCTGAAGTGCAGCTTGCCGGTCAGTGGCGACTTTACCCACTCGCTCAGTCGCAGGGAAGCGGTGAGCGGAACAAGCCACCTTGCGCGGTGGTGCAGAGTAAGGAAAAGTGGATTCTCGAGAAAATTTAAACCACTCTTTTGTGGTCGGCCGGTTCTTATGGTATGCTAAAAACATCGGGCATAGAATTTAAGCAGTAAAAGCAAAAAAATTATGCTTTTGATTTTATAGAGAGGGTTGAGGTTCAGTATGAAGTCATTTCACAAAACAATTGCTATTTGGGCGGTGGTTCTTCTAGTGTCTGGCAGTTTATTTAAATTTGTGGAAACTGGAACTCGCCACATGAAAGAGCTAAAATTTAGCGAATTTATTGCGCTTGTGAAAGAGCTCAAGGTGCAAGAAGTAACCTTTAAAGCCGACAGCGTGATTGAGGGAACGTTAAAAGAAGCGGGCTCGGATGGCATCAAGTATTTTCAAACCGTTGGCGACACGGAAAATGCAAAGATCTTCGATATCCTTGAGAAAAATAACATCATCCCTAATTATGAGCGCGCAGAGAAGGCGCCATTTTGGCAGCAGATGATGGTGTCTTCGCTCCCTGGGTTAATCTTACTCGGAATTTTCTTCTTCTTCATGCGGCAAATCCAGATGGGCGGTGGCAAAGGCATGTCGTTTGGCAAGAGCAAGGCGAAATTGCTCTCAGATTCAGGCTTGCGCATCACGTTTAAGGACGTGGCGGGTGCGGATGAGGCGAAAAACGAGTTAGAAGAAATCATTGATTTATTAAAAGACCCAAAGAAATTTACCAGCTTAGGAGGACGAATCCCGAAGGGCGTGATGCTGATTGGCCCGCCTGGTACTGGCAAAACCTTGCTGGCTAAGGCGGTGGCGGGTGAAGCAGGGGTGCCTTTTTTCTCGATCTCAGGGTCTGATTTCGTGGAGATGTTCGTCGGCGTGGGCGCAGCCAGGGTAAGGGATCTCTTTGAGCAGGGGAAGAAGCACGCCCCTTGTATCGTTTTTATCGATGAAATTGACGCAGTCGGTAGACAGCGTGGGGCCGGTTTAGGCGGCGTGCATGATGAGCGAGAGCAGACGCTGAACCAGTTGTTAGTCGAGATGGATGGCTTTGAGTCGAACGAAGGAGTGATTTTGATTGCGGCAACCAATCGCCCAGAGGTGCTCGATCACGCTTTGATGCGACCTGGACGCTTTGATCGCCGGGTCTACGTGCCGTTGCCGGATGTACGCGGGCGTGAGGCTATTTTAAAGGTGCACACCAAAAAGACTCCGCTTGCGGCTAATATTGCGCTTTCGGTGATTGCGCGCGGCACCCAGGGGTTTTCCGGAGCGGATTTAGCCTTTTTGGTGAACGAAGCGGCCTTACTTGCGGCGCGAACTAACAAGAAGTTTTTAGAGATGTCGGACTTTGAGCACGCAAAAGATAAGGTTTTGTTGGGCGTGGAGCGCAAGAGTATGCTTTTGTCGGACAATCAAAAGCGCAGCACGGCGTATCATGAAGCTGGACACGCGCTAGTGGCCAAGTTCACTCTCGGGAGTGATCCGGTGCACAAGGTGACGATTCTACCCCGCGGTCAGGCACTGGGGTTTGTTTTGCAATTACCAGAAGAAGAAGTGTTGAATTTGACGCGTGATAAGGCGGAAGGTCAGATTGCGATTTGCATGGCGGGCCGGATTTCTGAAGAGTTGATTTTTAATGAGAAAAATACCGGTGCCAGTAACGATATTGAGAAGGCCTCGGCTCTGGCTCGCAAGATGGTGTGCGAGTGGGGGATGAGCGATATCCTTGGGCCGCTGACGTTTGGTAAAAAAGACGAAATGTATTTTCCTGGACGAGAGTCGTCGATGAGTCGTGATTACTCAGAGCAGACTGCTCAGACGATTGATCGTGAGGTGCGCAGTATTGTTGAGCGCAATTATAAGAAAGCCAAAGATATTTTGTTGGAGAATACCCAAATGTTGCATGCCCTTGCCAAGGCCTTGCTGGAGTTTGAGACGTTAGAAGGACCGGATGTTGATCGCATCTTGCAGGGGCTGAAAATTGAGCGAGCTGGGGTGTTGCAGGCGTCGGTGCGAGCTGAGCCGGGCAGTGAGCTGAAAAAGCCTGCACCAGGTAGTGGTTCCTCCTCCTCTGACCCGCTGCCGACGCCTGCAGCAGCAGCCGCCGCGGTTTGAGCGTATGCGAAAATTGGGGTGTAGCTGTGGGTGGGTGGGTCGACGTAAGCAAGTATCACCGAGCAAGCCGCACAGAGTTTCCAATCGCGCATGAGTAAGCTTTTTGGAACCGATGGCATTCGCGGATTAGCCAATCAATTTCCGATGGATAGTGAAACGGCGCTTGCGGCAGGTCGGGCGATTGCCTATCTCTTGCGCACGTATCCGGAGCTTGGGGTGCTTAGCCGTGTGCCGCTCGGAGTGAAAGCACTCTATTCGGAGGAGTCGCTCAGGCGCGTTAAAATTGTGGTGGGGAAAGACACGCGCCTTTCAGGTTATATGCTTGAGCAAGCGGTGGTTTCCGGGATTTGCTCGATGGGAGCGGACGCCATCTTAATTGGGCCATTACCGACTCCTGGGGTGGCTTTCGTGACGCAAAGCATGCGAGCGGACGCAGGCATTATGATCTCTGCCTCTCACAATAGTTACGATGATAACGGCATTAAGATTTTCGGAGCGAATGGTTACAAGTTACCCGATGAGATGGAAGCTGAGATTGAGCGGTTGATGTTCTCGGCTGCCACCACTCAGAATCGTCCGCTGGCAGATTGTTTAGGCAAAGCCTTTCGGATTGATGACGTGCACGGTCGTTATCTAGTGTCGTTAAAGAGTCAATTTCCCAAAGATCTCAATCTCTTAGGGATGAAAATCGTCTTAGATTGTGCCAACGGGGCTGCCTACCGGGTTGGCCCTTTAGTCTTTGAGGAGCTAGGGGCGGAGGTGGTGCGCTTAGGGGTGAGTCCTAACGGGGTAAACATCAATCATTTGTGTGGAGCGCTTTATCCTGGGACCATGGCGCAGGCGGTGCTGACGGCGGGCGCAGACCTGGGCATCTCGTTAGATGGCGACGGCGATCGTTGTATTTTATCGGATGAAAACGGTGAGATTATTGATGGCGACCAGATGATTGGCTTGTGTGCCATTGAGATGGCTAGAGAAAAATTGCTCAAAGAAAACACCGTGGTGACCACGCCCATGTCTAATGTAGGCTTGGAACTTTCCTTGCGGGAGCACCAGATTAAGATGATGCGCGCGCAAGTCGGTGATCGTTATGTCGTCAACATGATGCGCAAATTTGGCTTTAATCTCGGTGGTGAGCAATCGGGTCACCTGGTTTTCCTCGATCAATCCACGACCGGCGATGGCATCATTGCGGCCTTAAAGGTGCTGGAGGCCATGAAGCGGACGGGTAAGACGCTCTCTGAGTTAAAAAAAGCCATAAAGCTGTTCCCACAGGTCAGAAAAGATATCCGAGTCAAACTCAAAGAACCTTTGGAGAAATTTCCGTCCATCACGCAGGCCATTGTCGCTGCTGAGCGTAGGCTGCAAGCTCGTGGTCGGGTTTTTGTCCGGTATTCTGGCACAGAATCACTCGCCCGGGTGATGATTGAGGGTGAGGACTTAGCGGAGATTGAAGCGCTCGCTTGTGACATCGCTAGAACGATTGAAAGCCATTTGGGCTGAGAGAAAAATAGAGAGTAGTTTTGCGCGCGCGTGGGGGCTTGTGTGGGCCGTGTGATTGCGCTTGCGCCCTGACCTGTTGCAGCAACCCTTGAATGACACAGGGTTGCGGTTCAATTCATTAAACTGTTTGTAGCATCTCATCGGTCCTCTCAGTCGGGGGTTTGGATATTCGACCACGCGCCGCCGTCAGTTTCTATTGCCTGAGGGTAGAGACGGGGGGCCTGTGAAAGCAGTTCAGACTTCTTTTGAGCCTATGAGTGGAAGTGCGCTGGCACTGGGCGCTTTGCGGGTTGCGCCAAAAAAAAAAGGGAGCTTTGCGATGGTGAATCAATTTTCTGGCGATGAAGAAAAGGTGATAGAAGACAGCGCAGCGGGCGATGATCATTCAGACGACACTTCAGACCCCCTGTGTCAGGATAGTTGTCGCATTGCGGTCATCAAAACTAGGGGGTCAATCGGAGCAAAATGCGCACACGTCATAACTTTTCAGAAGACTTTAAA
>JAYTHP010000028.1:0-6524 GCA_043732485.1 Oligoflexia bacterium | reverse complement strand
TCCGGGTTTGCCCTCATAAGACCATTCAAGAGTTTTTATCGGCCGAGGAGCGTAATTTTCGTGCTTTTCGAGTGTCAAATTTTCCCAATTCTGATTAGACTTAAAAGCGATGACTCAGTGGCTTATTCGTACAACAGCAAATCAACTCGCAGGACCCTACTCCCAAGAACAGGTTCGCCAAATCGTTTTATCCGGCCAGCTCATTGAGCTTGACGAAATTTGTCAGGAAAACGGCTATTGGCTTTATTTACATGAGCGAGAGGAAGTTTTAAAACAGCTCGGCGTGGTGTTACCCGAATTAAGCGGCGTGGACTCCGAAGGGGAGGAGGGCGAAGTCCCGCTTGAAGTCGAGACGCAGACCTTTTTTCTCGACGACGAGCCGCATCAGGCGGCAGCAAAGCCTGCAGCCTCAGCCACTCCGATTGCGGCAGAAGGAGAGACCGCCGGCCCAGAAACAACCGCAGAATCCACTAAAACCGCTCACGCCCACGAGTTTGCCGAAGCAGGGCCTACCGTCACTTTAATGCAAGATGACCTTGAACTGGTGCCGCTCGGTGTTGCAGAACCATCACCGTCGCATCAACAGCCGCCTCATGAATCACCGGCTGACGGGCTTGCGCGTTCTCAGGCCGCCGATCCAGCGGCTCTGCGGCAGGACATTTCCAAAAAAACCCCCTCCCACCCTTCCCCGGTGGTGGATTTTTCAAGGGAATTTGAGCCATCCGGTTTGAAGACCTGGAGTACGTTTTCTGCGGAAAATGAACTGAAACCAGGGGCCGCGACGGCCGCGACCGCCGCACCGCAGACGAAAGCCAAAACGAAATCGACTGCCAAGCAGGACGGCAAGAAAGACGATAGAAAAGACAACAACGATCAGTCCCAAAAAAGTCTTAGTCCCCAAGCAGCAGCGGCGGCGGCCCCAGGGTCGACGCGGCCGTCCTCAGTCACGCAGCTGCCTTCAGAAATGGAGGCGACGCGTGCCATCGGATCGATGGAGGTGTTTTTGCAGGGCGGCAGCGACGGGATGAGTCCGGAAAAAGAGCGCGCCGCCCAAAAAGAAGCGCAATCGAAGGAAATCACCGCAGAAATCGTGCCTGCTGCTGAGACTGATGCTGATGCGTCGTCACCTTCGGTCTTGGATACCCAAGCTACCGCTGGGTCAACAGACGAGTTGCAAGATCCTGCGGGCGAAGAGCTTGAAGCTTTAGCGATCCCAGCGCGCGCGGCAAAAGCGGGTTCCGCCCCATCGGCGTCTCACTTGGCAGCGACCGGACGACGACAGGCGCGTTCTCAGAATCGCAAGCCCTCCAAAAAGACCCTAAAAATCAAGGAAGACCGACACGAGCATGCGGCGAACTTCTGGGGCTGGGCTCTTTTTCTGTTGGCCTTAGCAGGCTTACTTGTTGGGTGCGGGCTTTTTGGGCTCTTTCGCTGATTGAAAGCCGTAGCGGACGGGTTCGTAGGGATTAATGATTCTGAGGTCTTGAATCACGGCTTTTTGTAAGTCCTGAGCCGTTTTTGCTGTTGTTTGTTTTGATGAAGAGCCCCCGCGGGTATTGCCGTCTGGTGGAGGCTGCGTGTCGTCGTTGTCGTTAATTTGATTGAGAATGGCTAAGATTTGGGCTTTGCGATAGTGCAGCTCGGCTTGCCAGATGTTGTGTTTGACTTCTACCCACAAGACTGAATCGACCACCTTGATGGCCCTGCTATGTTTGGCAATCAACGGTCCGACGGCTTTTTCCCACCGGCCAAAGGCTTTCGCCTCGTTGAAGCGCAAGCCAAAGCCGGGATACTTGACCTTCAGTTGATCAACGACCTCAAGGATGCTAAGAAAACTGCTGCGGAAGGTTGTGTTTTTTTTTACCAATGAGGTCACCTCAATGAGGGGGAAAGGGACACTCTTGGCTGAAGAGCTTTCCTGTTTTTTATCGGAGGGTCGAAGGCTTGTCTCCCACTTTTCACCACCTTTTTTAAGAATAAGCCAAAACTGCCTTAAAAGACCAGATGAAAAAAAAAGGTAAGAAGCCCTTTCAAAAATTCGGTGCCTGGGTTTGAGGGTAAAAAACCCGCCGCATTTTGCCACCACAAAAAGGGGGGGGCTGACGGCTGCAAGAAAGCACGGGTAAAAGAGCGTGAGAGAGCGCGAAAGAAAGAGAGAGAGAGTGTGTGACTGTGAGTGTGTTTGAAAGGGTGTTAGGCCAACGGCGGGGCGGTCGGGCGGTAGGGTGCAGGAGTCCGCAAACTCGGTGCTTTAGCTTCTGGCTCCTCTGGCTTGCTGGATCAGGGCTAGTGCACTGTGGCTATGCGTTGCAAAACTCCCAAAACCCCCTGACTGAGCGTGAGCACATCTCCCGCATTTATCTCTGGCCGGTAAAAAATGAAACCCTGAAAGCGGGAATTGAAAGCGTGGTCTATAACGCCGTCCAAAAGAGTCTTTTGGCCCACCAGCGCGTGCAAGTCGTCTCGCAGCTTGAGGACGCAGACGCGGTGCTTTACGGCAAAGTGATCCAAGCTGAGCAAAACCAGTTAGCCTCGGCCGCTGCCAACACCCTACCCCCGCTCTCGTTACCGCCAGAAAACAGTCACGGCGTGCAGATTGCCACGCTTTATAATGCCGCTTTGAGCTGTGAGTTTTCCCTAAAACGTACGCATTTTCGGCTGGGCGCCTCACCGGAGATCTGGTCGCAAGGCTTTAATCGCAGCAAAAGTTTCCCGGGCGGCAATCAGCGCGACGTGCCAGGCACCACCTCTCCACTGATTACCGAAAGCGAGTTGGATCGCAGCTTGCGGGAAATGGCCCGCTTAATGATGGACGATGTCCATGAGTCCATGTTAGCGCTGTTTTAATGTCCCGCGTTGACTTAAAAACCCTCAAACAGGCCTGGAGTCAAAAAAAGTCTTGGCCTTTTTTTTGGATTACAGGCCAAGAGGCCTATCTCATTCGTGAGCTTTTAACCCAGATGCGCAAGCTCTGGGGGGGGGCAAGCTGCGAGTGGACGGAAACCTTTGAGGGTCCTGGCACCTCGGCTTACACGGTGGTGGATGCTGCTCAGAGTCTGTCGCTGGATAGCTCCTTGCGCTTAATCTTGATCCGTCAAGCGCAGGGGTTAGCGGATCTGGAGCAGCTTGCAAGCCTGTGGGGGCAGTGCAAGCCGGTGGGAGAGTTGCAGTGGATCGTGGTGGCGGTAGCACAGGATTGGGATGGCCGCAAGAAATTTGCCAAAACCTTACTGAGCGAAAAATCCCTGGCCGCAGTGGTGCACTGTGAGGCGATTGCCGAGCCTGAGCGGGCGGCATGGATTGCCAAATTGCTGCAAAAAAAGAAGATGCGCTTGAATCCTGAGCGGTTAGGGGCGTGGGTGAGTTGGGAGCCCTGGTCGTTAGATTTTATCGACCAGGAGCTCGAAAAGCTCAAATTAAGTGGGGAGGAGAAGGAGGAGAGTGCTACCACCCCAGACGAGAGCGTTTGGGAGGGGGTCAGTGGCAGTGCCGGATTAGCGTCTGAGGATTTTGTGAAAGCTTTTTTGCAGCGACGTGATTTGAAAAGCATGCTCACGTATGTGGAGTGCTTAGTGGAGCAGCCGGACTTGTCTTTTCCCCTGATTGGGCTTTTATCCTGGTATGTCAGGCATTTAGCATTTTTAGCCTCCGATCAACGCCAGAGACGCCAGCACTTCCCGCTTAGTTCCTACTGGAAGCAAAAAATGGCTCCCTTGTTACCCTTGTGGTCTTTTTCCGAGCTGTTACGGCTGCAAACCAGCCTGGTGGGCTTGGATTTTAGCCTCAAGCAAACCGGCGTGGGCGTGATGCCGGCTTGGACGGAAATCATCCTGCGTTTTGCTCGCAACTGATTGCGCCTCCCCCCGTCGCATAGCGGTCTGCGACGGAGGGAGGCGGTTGCCTTGAACCAGCCTCGTGGCTAAGTTCAGTTCGCGTGCGAGAGGGTGGCTGGATAAACCAGATGAAAATGATCCGTGCGGGTGAGCGGGTAGGCCGCAAGCACAGCATGCAAGCTGCGAAAAGCTTGCTCGGCGCGGGCGGCATCAGCCAGGGTTTGCCTATGATGACGGTTACTGGGGGCGTGAGCGGGCAGCTCTTCTTCATGGATGGTAGCAAGCCTGCTTGGGCTTCTTGAGGACGACGGTGGTGAGGGAGTCCCAGCAAAGCTCTGGAGGACGACTCCTTGGGTGAGCAAAGCGAGGGTGATGAAGAGGGCGCTCAGGCTGCAAAAGGTCGATGGGAAGGTGGGATGAGTTTTGAAGGTGTGAGAGGATGACATGGCGTTTTGCTCCTATTCGTGGTGGTGGGACGTGTTGAGGGTCGCGTGAATCACTCCAGGCTCATGAGGCGGTCTTGGCTTCCTTTAGGTTTCTGACCAAGCCTCGATCTTAAGCAAGACCTAAAGCAAGAAGCTTGCCAATGCTTGGGTCTGGAGCACAGGGGCGGGGTTGGTTAGTCGCGCCAGGCTTTTGCACCCCGTTTTATGCTCTAGTGCAGCGACATGGTTGGAGGCGTTGCGGAGGGGGGGGAGAGGCTGTGGCGGATCCAAGCGTTCCCCAGCGTTCCCCAGCTTTGAGAGGCAGGCCCCCCTGTGTCGCCTAACAGGTGTAAGTCTCAAGGGCACTGACTGAGCAAAAAAATGAGATAAGCACTGGTAATAAAAGAAAAAAAGCTATTGTTGAAGTGAACAGGAAGACTCTCAACTTGAGGCTTCTTTTGACTACTGACACCACGATTGCTAAGAAGGCACAAAACTGGTCGCCCAACCAATGGACGGACCGGCAGGGGGAGGGCATTTTTCGTTGACGGTGGCGACTCCCTTTTTCTTCGGCTCGCATCATCGAGCCCTCAGTGAGTGGCCAGCTTTTAGACGCTGTATGATGCGACTAAAAGAGCGGCGCTCTGCAGGGTTATCTTTAAAAGCCGGATACTATGGGTGGTGGATAGGGAAAAACAACACGAAACTATTGGGATCATTTCAGCTAGAAAGGCTACCTCCCGCGAAAAAAAAAGATTATGAAGCAGGAATATGAACTTAAAAAATTGAAGATTAAGAGCCGTGGCGCAATAACCAAAGACACCAAGGTGCAAAAGACTATAAGGATAGATTTGGATGTTTTAAACTAGTTTATGTAAGGAGACGAAAAAAGAGGAATTCTCTATCAGACGCTGGTGAACGCTGCAATGAAAAAGGCGATGAATCAACGCATGTTGCCGCGGATTTCTCAGGCGGATTTCTTAGGCGGATTTCTCAGAATGATGAACATCTTAGAAAGATAATGCGTGAGGAGCTAGCAAAAGCGAGTGAGTGTAGTTCGGCTGTTATTTTTAAAGTGTTTGGTGCCTGAGATTCGTTGAAATTAGCTAGAATAGATTAAATTTTAAATAAAAAAAAATTTTCTGACAAATAGTTTTCTGACCACTCATTTGCTTGGTTTCTTGAAGAAAAAGATGGGGTTTGCTGGCACACATTTTTATTTTTCGCGGTTAAGCAGCAAGTGTTCTTAGACCCGAGGCGTAAGAGCCCGTTTCGCAAACCCCGAATATCATATTTTAGCTAAAATGACGCAAGCGCAGGCTAAAAATGTCATTGCCCGATAGACCTCGGGGCGGTGAATTCGTCGCGTTCGAATCCCGCGGTATTGATTAAGCCATGAATGGGTGCGTTCAACAACCCACCGCTTGGCATTATAGCGTCGAATGGGTTTAACTTGAGCTCCGCGCTTGATAATATGAGAAGTGTAGCCCCACTCTTCTACTAGCTGCCGGTTGGCAGCTGAGTCGAAGCCCGTGTCTGCGCAGAGGTGCTGCTCAACTTCTTTTGGTTTAGGACGGGGTAGTCCAATACTTTCGAAAGTTTTTTCAATCTGGTGCATATCGGAATCGTTTGCTGGACTGATCTTAACCGCAATAGGCATACCATTTTTGTCAGTTAAGATTATATGCTTAATTTCGGTTCGGCCCCGATCTGTTGGGTTCTTTCCAGTATTTTTAGAACATCCGGGAGCCTGTTTTAAGGGCCCATCGATCGATTGGAAAGACCAATCTATGCCGAGTTTCTCATCGTACAATTGCAGTGCCTCTTCCATGAGTTGATCAAAAAAACCGGCGCTTACCCACTTTTTTAGATATTTACCAAGACTGGTGTGGCTGCCAAAATGCCTTGGAACCAGATCCCATTGGCATCCTGATCGAATCCAAAACAGCAAGCCACAAAAAATTTTTTGAAGGTCTGCGTGGGGTCGCCCCCCTTTCATTCCCTTGCCTGTTTCAATTTCAGGAGGCAAAATTTTTTGGATCAGTTTCTAGTCTTTTTCTGATAGAGTGCAAGTCGAGGGAATCATGTGCGCCTTTCTTGTTTGATATCTGAAAGACATACATGAATTCCCTAATTTATTCTATTTAGAGGTTTGCGAAACGGTGTCTTAGGAAGAAAAAGAAAAACCAAAGAAAATAAACTTTATAAACACCTAACTCCATTCTAGAGCAAGTCTGGGCAAATAGGAGAGCAGTTTTTTGCAGAT
>JAYTHP010000027.1:0-44522 GCA_043732485.1 Oligoflexia bacterium | reverse complement strand
ATCCATCAGCGCGGGCAAATCCCCTGGCTTCCTGACCTGATTATCCAAAAGGCCACTCGGCAGACGCCCACGCTGGCAGCTCCCTAAGGGGCTGCCAGTACCCCCTCCTCTTGAATCATGCTTGCTTGAGCTTGAATGGTTTCCGATGCCCCACTCAAAAGGAGGTCGGTTGATCAAAGGGGTCGGTCTTTACCTTCGGGGGCGCTAGAAACCAGGGGGACCTTAGGGCGTTATCGGCTACCAAATCATGGGAATCACAACTTTATGAGCGGATACCTGGCAGGGCTTATAAGTTAAATGTTGCCACGGCAGCCTCTTCAGAGAGAGTTTCGACATGAAATCCGGCGCTTACCAGTTGAGCTCCGGTAGTTTTGCTGCCATCGATCAGGTGGATGATCTCGTTGACCTCTGGTAAGGCCCGCCGCGTCAGAAGGTGGTGGATGAGCTTCTTTGAGCACGAACGGTGCTGGCTGAGAAAATGGTGGACTGCAAAGTCTTCTACAGACGCAAGGCCTCGAATCGGTTCGGTTTTTTGAGGTAACATATGAAAACTGAGCAAGAGGCTACTCAAAAAACTTGAGGCAAGCGCCCAAGGGAACAAGAGAAGGTGCGGTGTTTTTGAGCTGTGGTCCGATTTTATCGACAAAGCCTTCAAAAGCTGAAGATCTTCTTTTTTTGCAGGCCGCAAAACCGTTAGCCTGAGTGAGTGCAAACGCCCAGGCAAACTAGCGTTAAAAAGTGGGGCCCTTGCGCGATTGACTATGGGTGGTGCGGCTAAAAAAGTGCGGTGTGGCGACTTAGCGCCTGGTGTGCACGTTACGGCGCAACAAATTGAAATGATTCTGATTTTTTGCGGTAGTCATCCCCCATTACCTGCCCTAGCTAGCTGATTCGGTCTGAGGGGAACGCTTTGAGCACCTTGCCGCTGTGTAGCAGTCGGCTTAGCCGGTTCGTCTTTCATTGTTGCGCTGAACGCATGCAAAAAAGGCCAGAGAACTGCGATCAAGGGCTGAGCAGTTTGCTGTCAGCGACGGGAGGTCGGTTTTGATCTCTAGACGGAGGGCTTGCGAGAGTAAAAAAGAAATCCACGCTTTTTGCCCTCATTTTTTGATACGCTCTTAAGGCATCGCTCTTCGCCACCACCCGTTGCGGCTGATGAGGAGGCGCAAAGGGGGGGGCGTGGAGGCGTTGACACGCAACCGCACACTCTTACAGGCAAAAACCATAACGTCTCAGGGAGGGGGAAACGCGCGTGAGCAAGCACCATCAGCGCACAGTGAGGAGTTGGAGCGGTGAGGGGGTTTTCATGCTGCTGCTTGCGCTAGTGGGCGGCATTGCTTTGGTGCGCGATACGCTAGAAAATGGCCAGGATTTTGCGGTTTTTTGGAAGGCTGCGCAGTATCTCTTAAAGGGTGAGCCGATCTACTCGCTCGCGCGCGATGGCGGGATGACTTTTAAGTATCCGCCTTGGAGCGTGTGGTTGTTTGTGCCGTTTGCGGCGTTGAGCCTGAAAAGTGCACTCCTGGTCTTCGGGTTGCTTGAAGTGTTCTCCCTGGCGCTCATCTTGCGCTGGCTGGTGCAAAAAGCAGGCTGCCAGCCCCGCGTGGTGGCAATCAGTGCCTTACTCTATTGGGGGCTTTGGGCGGTGCATGCGCTGGATGGCCAAATCGTGCTGCCTATGCTGGCTGCAGCCCTTTGGCTTTGGCACCCAAAACTATTTTTGACCTCCTCGTGGCAGCGTCTGGGAGTTTTATGGGGCGTTTTATCGTTAAAGATTTTCACGCTTTTTCCGCTGATTGCGCTGTTTGCGGCGAGCTTAAAAGCCTCGACGCAGGCAGGAAAAAAAACCACCTACCGTGTTTTTGGAGTCTCGCTGCTAGCAAGCTTGCTTGCGGCGTTGCTCTTACTCCTGCTGTTACAAGCCAGCGGCCAGCGTGATCCCTGGCACTTGCTCTTGGCTTGGAAGGAATCAGCTGTCTCAGGTGGTCAGTTTTTAGATGAAGGGCAGGTGCGTGGCACTCGTAATCCTGGCTTAACTAACTTTTTCATTCATTTTGCCTCCGCCCTGACCTCCGCTTTCTCCCCAGCTGCTTTTTCTCCTGCCTCCTTGCCGGGGATCGATGTGGGCGTGGCGCTGCTTTTGAGTGTGATGATGGGATTTGCCTGGCAAGCCTCGGCCCGGCATTGGTCGCCTGTATTAGCTTGGAGCAGTTGGCTTGCGTTGGTGCCGGTGATTCATCCCCTGCCCTGGTGGCATCTGTTTATTTTTAGTTTTCCACTGGCAACTCTCAGTCTCCAGCAGCTAGTGCGAATGCGCGAGCAGCAGTTTGGGGCAAGCTTTTGCTTCCTGATGGGCGTGTTAGGAATCACGGTGGTCACCGAAAAGATGCTGGGCGGATTAGGATTAGTGCTTGAGCGGGCCTGCGTGAAGAGCTGGGGTGTCTTGCTATGTCTCTTGGGTTGGCGTCTACTAAGATCACCCACTCTCAGGGTAAAAGCTGAGGAGGAGGGGTCAGCCGACGGGCGATGAGTGGCGGCGTCAGCGGCAGCGGCGGAGGCGAGGTCGCCCGGGGTAAGTTGGTTGGGCGGGTGGGCAGGAAGGGGTGAATCGTTTCTTCGCGTCCTAAGCTTGAGTTGCAGATGGCAGAAAAGGGACAAAAACCTGAAATCGGTCGTACCTGAGGGAGAAAGTAGGCTGCTATTGGATGCATCTGATTTTTTAGCGGATTTGGCTTAAAAAACTTGCAAGTTAAAGGAATTAATGAAAACCTAAAGAGAGTCTATTAACCTAACTCACTTTCATTTGAGGAACTTAGAGTATGCAAAAGTATTCCTGTCTAAAATCAGCTGCTATTTTGGTAGCAGTATTTATTACCGGTTGTTCTTCTGTTACCCTCAGAGACAAAGGAACGGCAAAGATCAATTCAGAGCCTGGCTATGATTCGAGTAAGCCGTTCTTTCTTTGGGGTTTAGCTGGAGAACATCATATTAACGTTCAGAAAATTTGTAACGGGAGCGAACCTAAACAGATTCAGTCTGTAATGACTTTTACCGACGGGTTTCTTTATTGGCTGACTTTCGGAATCTATGCACCAAGAACCGTTCGTGTTTGGTGTAAATAACTTTAAGGATTAAAAAAATGAAGCTAAAAAGATCATTAGTTTTCTGGGCCGCAGCCGCACAAATAGCTTTGACTTCCTGCTCAACCATTTATTTTCATAATGGACCCCACACTGAGACGACAGGAACAGAATACTCAGAATGGCACCATGATGGAATTATGGGGTTAGTTGAGTTCAGTCCTCCCGTTGATTTGGCGAATCATTGTGAAGGCAAGAGCTGGGCCAGCGTGAAGGTGCAAGAGAACTTCATTCAAGGTCTGGTGAACAAAATCACTTACAGATTGTATGATCCTTGGGAAGTGACCTACAGTTGCAAATAGCGGTTCGTTAGCCCGGCAGCCATAGTAGTCAGAGGCAAGAAAGCAGTAAGGCCAATAAGGTTCTTACTGCTAAAAATCTAGTATGGGTTCTAGGGAAGCGCTATTTTGAATTTTTCCTAAATAGCTACGTATCCGTATTTTTGTAAAGTAATACTTTCGATTGCGTGACAGCATTCTCAATATTCCCTAGGTGGGTCATAGATCACACTAGTTATGAAGTCCTTACGGCGGAAACTTGTCTTCGCCCAGCAAATTCAAGAGTAGTTCTTAAGGGTAGTACGTTCAGCAGAAAGTTTTGCTATGTCCCTAGTCTCTCGGGACTGATTACCCAAATCCGTGCTCAAGAGCGCTGCTCAGGCCTCGGAGCAGCGGGGAGTGGTAGGGAAACTGGGTGATTAGGGATTCAGTTCTTGCTTTTTCTGCGCCTAAGAGCGGTGAGGGGTCGCTTCAGGAAGGTTCGATGCAGCTTGCGATTCGTCGCAAGTTACCTTTTTCTCTGGGCGATTTAGCGGAACGTGTCAACAATTTTGGACACTAGGGGCAAAAGATGAATGTATTTTAGGGCCTCTGAGCTTCAAGTCATTCCTGTTTTATTGAGTGCTTTATTATTTTCCTGAGTTGTCTGTTAAAAGTCCAACAAACGGAGCTCCCCCCTCAATCGGCTTTAAGATGCCCTATAAGCCATTTTTAGGTTTTCCGGAACTATCCCCTCTATTTTGGTATCGGAAGGCCTTCTTGGTGTCTTAGAATTCGTCTGAAGGGTATTTCTAAAGCACTCGTCGATTTTTTGACTTTTCTTTTGAGTTTTATTTTTTCATAAGAATTCCTCCTTCGGTTTTTTCATAGGTGTATCAGCAAGAGTAGCTATGACCTGAGTAAGAACTGGCTTGCTTTGCTCAGGCTGCTTACTCCAGACCTCGCTGGAACTGGCCTCGGAGTAGGAAATTCCCGAAACGCTCCGGGTGCCTCTGGTAGGCTTCAGCTAGGGATTGGCTCCTGGTGCCAGCCGTGATGAACTTGCGCGGGTGTATAGTAAGCGAGGCTGGAGTGTCGGCGCTTGGTATTATACCAAGTGATCAGCCTATGGCAACAGCGGCGCGCCTCGGCCAGGCTAGCGAATCGTTCAGGAAAGTGCGGCGAGTATTTCAGGGTCTTAAATTGGGCCTCAGAGAAAGGGTTGTCATCGCTGACGGAGGGCCGAGAGAAGCTTTTGTCGATGCTGAGGTCTGAGTAAAGATCTCCAGAGTCTTGGATTTCATCGGCCCGCCACGATCGCTGTGAATCGTGAGCTGGAGGGGAATAATTTTCTGCTGTAAGTAAGCCGATTCGACCAGTTCCCGCGCGAGCAAAGCAGACTCCTTGTTGGTGACCATGTAACCGATCGCGTACCTGCTAAAAATATCAATAATAACATAAAAATAGAAGTAAACCCACTGCTCATGCGTCAGCAGTATGGTGATATCCCAGCTCCAGACCTGATTCGGCTTCGTGGCCAAGAGCTCTGGCTTCTGATAGAACGCCCTACGCGCGAAATTTCTCCGTTCTCTCAGCTCGTCGCGCGCCGCTAAGACTCGGTGCATAGTTCTTGGCGAGCACAGGTAAATCCCGTCATCCAGCAAAGCTGGGACAATGGCCGCCGGCGACCAGTCAAAAAACCGCGGCGAGTGCAAAATATCAAGGACCCTTTGCCTCTCATCGCTCGTCAGGGCTCGATGAGAGGCACCACGCTTCGGTTTAGCCCCCTTTTCTAAGGCTTTCAATGAGGCATAGTAGCGCGATCGGCTCACTTTAAGGCTATCGCAAGCCCACTTAACCGCAAGCCCTTGTGTTGTAAGCGTCTTAACCACGTCCACGAGCTTAACCTCTGACCCTGGCTCTTTCTCTAGTCCTTGCCCCTTTTGATCAGCAAAATCTCTGAAATTTTTTTTTGAGCCTCGATGATTTTTAGGGCCTGGTCATGTTTGAGTTCTAACGCGCTAAGCTTTCGCTTGACCATGCGCAGCTCCTCTTCGAGATTACTGAGCTGCGGTCTGGGTTCACGCTGTATCTTACTGTTTTTTAGCAGCTTTCGCCGCTCGCGCTCTTTTCTCCAGGCGCTCAGGTGGGAGGCGTACAGCCCCTCTTTCCGCAGTAGCTCTCCCAGCGAGCCGTCAGCTTTCTGACACTCGTCCGCCGCCGCCAAGATCTCAAGCTTATAATTAACCGTGAGGTTTCTCCGCTTCCTTGGTCTGGCCTGGTAAAACCTCCGGATTTGGCACACTATTAGTCTTGGTATCATCTTGCTTTATATCGTCCATAGGGTCCTCCTAAGGATGATTAAAGCTCAAATTTGCTCCTAAAACTTCACTAAACTGTCGTGCCTCGTGTCCAGTGGGTTTTTGGCACACAGGGAAGCGCAGGCTAGCATGCCAAGCTTGAATTCCTTATTTTTACAGTTTTCAATTCCTCGTCTCAGGGTGCTCTTGCAAAAGTCCGGTGGAGGAGCGGGTGGCTGGTTTGTCCCCTGAATGGGTAGGGGATAGAGAAGAAGAACGACCAAAAAGGTGACAAGATTATGGAGGATCATAAAAGCGAAGTCCTTCATGGACCCAAAAAAAGAAGGGATAAATAGACTCGGCGTCAGATTCTGAAGACATGCGACTGACGACCTTCAGGAGGGTTCATGGATCATCACAAAGCCGCTGCCGATCTAGATAGCATTGAGAATCGCTTGGATAAAGCCGACATTGAAAGGAAAGGCCCGCTCTGAAAAAAGACCTATCAAGAGTAATGAGTTCAGATCTCGCAGGGGAAAAGACTTCTTCCCCCTCGAGACTTGCTGGGCGCCAATGAAAAGTACCCAGTTTTTGAGGTTGGCGACAATCAAAAAAGGACAGGTTGAGGCCTTGAGGTGGAAAATTGCTAGAGTGAAGTCAATTGCTGCTTCCCGTCCACTTGGGGCAAAGAGACTTTTTTAAAAAAATCTCCTGAGATTCCTAAGTGAGGTTTTTTGTCAAGGTGAGGAAATCTGCGCGATGCAAATGCGCCTTGCGCGAAAAAGGGTGGCGGCAGGGTAAGCGCAAAGTAAAAACAGTTTTGTCAGTGCGTTGTGCGGGTCTGTGGGCCTCAGAAATCGACTCTAATCGGTGTCGCCAGCTTTTAAAAAAGCAGCAATCAAAAACAACTTTGGCGCGTCAGTCGTGATACTAGGGTTGAACACTGGCTTTTGGGCTTGATGGGTCCGAACGCCATTGCGCTTCTCATAGGAAGCACAATAGGGAGACCAGCAGCAAGGGCTTGAATTTTTAAGAGCACTTCGGGAGTTTAAGGTCTTTCAGGAGGGAGAGTTTGAAAAGCGCCAGGGCAGGAACGAGGGGGAGTCTCACCCTGGCGATTCGATGACTTTGACTGATTTTACAGCGTTTGACACGAAAAAAAACGTCTCAAACTGTCTTTTTTTTCTCACGTTTTGCTTCACGACGCACACACGGGGCCCTTAGGTCCCGGTCTTCGCGTGAGGCGATGCTTAGAGCGTGAGTTCGGAAGGCTTGCTCGGTGAAGGGCTTTTTTCCGAAGTTTTGTTGCGGGGGCTGAAATTCTTGGCGTGTTCCCCTAAGCTAAAGGTATGACCAATCCAGCGAGTACGCAGGAAATGATCCAGATTCTTGTTCAGTACGACCTGAAAACAAGAAGCATTACCTTGTTGGGCCACGATCGTCGACCAGCCTAAAAAGAAATTCCAAATTCGGTACCAGCGATCGCCGTAAGCCGCCGTGACTGCCTCGCGGTTGCTGATCCAGTTTTCATGCCATTTTTTGATGGTCATCGAATAGTGGATGGTGACGTTTTCGACGCTGTGAATTTCGAAGTTCACTTTTTCCATATGCTTTAGCATGGCAAAGCCGCACAGACTGGCATCTGCCCCGGGGAAAATATGGCGATTCATGAACAAGCCCCAAATCAAGTCTTCTGGCTTGAGCGCTTGTCTGAGTCCAGCCCATTGCAGCAAAAAGAGCCCGTCATCTGCTAAGAGTTCGTAAGTTTGCTCGTAAAATGACCTTAAGTTTTTGTTGCCCACGTGCTCAACCATTTCCAGGCTGACAATCTTCGAATACTTCTTCTTCGGGATGTCGCGGTAATCCAAGCAAAGAATGCGGGCGTGGTCGGCAACGCCGTCAGCCTCAATTCTCTGATTGCCGTAAAGCGTCTGATTTTTTGACAAAGTGACCCCGGTGGCATCGGCGCCGTAATGCACGGCCGCATGCCTTGCGAGTGTGCCCCAGCCACAACCAATATCAAGTAAGGTGTCTTGCGGCTGTAATTGAAGTTTTTGGCAGACTAAGTTGAGCTTATTGTCTTGCGCCTGCTCTAAGGTCTCTTTGCCGGTTTGAAAAAAAGCAGCCGTGTAGACCATTCGCTCGCCTAAAAACCAGCCAAAAAAGTCATTGCCGCGATCATAGTGTTCGCGCACGATACGTTGGTCTTGACTTTTGGAGTGAATCGCCACCTCTGGGATGAAGTGGGTGACGGCCCATTTTAAATGGCTGGGAGTGAATGAAAAGCGCACAAAATCATTTCTTGCGCTTAGAAAGTCACAAACATCGGTTTTGAAGTCTAAATCACCACTGAAATAGGCTTCGTAAAAAGTTTCCATCGGAATTTTGCCGTCTAAGCAACGTTGCTTGAGCTTTTTATCGCTAAATTCAATGTAGTGAGTAATCGGTTGCATCTAATTTTCCTTTCAAAATACGAGACCAAGAGAAATACAGAATTTTAGATATCTTATTCTAATTTTTGTTAATGTATATCACTATTTCTGGAAAGAGACGAAAAATGTTTTTTTTTCAAAGTAAAGGAAAAAAGTCCTGAGTAGGAAAAAGAACAATCAGCAAAAGCCCGCAAGATCCCCGGGCATGGTTTGGGCTTTTTAGCGCAGCAAAAACTTGAAAGTGGAAGTGGGAGTACCGGGCGAGGGGGGACTCCTGGCCGCCGCCGCCGAGTAGACTTTTTTTGCCTGACTTGAGCTGATCTCCGCTGACCTGACCTGAGAAAAATTTTAGCTTTCGTGACCCAAAGCAAAGGGCAGGGAGAGCGCGGGAGCCCAGGGGCTTGGCAGCCAACTTCCCCAAGGCTAGCGCTTGCGGGAAACTTATGCTATTCTTCGCTTCCCTCCCACCCTGAGCAGAAAATGAGTGAGCAGAAAATACGTGAGAAGCTCCTGTGTACGGTTTTTTTGCAGGTCAGTCTCTGGGGGAAGAGGCCGCGAGAGAGCAAGTCGCGTGAGTGTTTGAGGTGAGCGAGACCCAGGCGCGCCCAGATCACTTAAAAAGTTTCAGCTAAGTCAAAGTTTCAGCTAAGTCAAAGATTCGGCCAAAGAGCCGGCCAATGAGCAGCACGAACCAGATCAGTAAGGACAAAAGTATGATAGATAACAACCCCAAAAAAGAAAGACCCGTATCGCAACGCCCCCCGCAAGCTCCGGCTGCTGAGGAAATCTTAGGCTGTGTGCGCTGTTTAAAGTTGCCTGAGTTGTGCTGTTGTGCTTTTTTGCCAAGCCTCAAGACGCAGCTTGAGGTGTTAATCTTGCAGCATCCTCAAGAGCCTGATCGTCAACTGGGCACTGGAAAAATCACGCAACTCTCCTTGCAAAACGCCCAACTTAAAATTGGCCTGTCTTGGCCCCATCTAAAGGGAGCGTTAGGGCGGGAAGTCAACGCGGCGCAGTGGGGCGTGCTGTATTTGGGCAGTGGCTTGAAGGTTGAGGGCGCTAGCGGTAGCGGAGCTGGCAGTGGTGGTTCGCAGTCGCAAGGTGCGCGTAAAAAAGCCGTCACCGCCGCCGCAAGTGGGTTGGTCACGAGCAAGCACCTTCGTGAGCAAGAGGGGTCTACAGAAGCGGTCGTGGTGGGTCGCAGTTCGAGTTTGCGTTTTGTGAACAAGAAGGGGCAGGCCATCAGCGCACCCAAGACTTTAACCGGAATTGTGGTATTAGATGGCAGCTGGTCACAGGCAAAAACCCTGTGGTGGCGCAATCCTTGGCTCTTGAAATTGCAAAGAGTGCTGCTGCAGCCGGCTAGGCCTTCGCTTTACGGGAAGCTGCGTAAGGAGCCGCGCAAGGAGTGTCTTTCGACGCTCGAGGCGGTGTCTGAGGCCTTGGTGCATCTGGGCGAGCCTGCAACGATTTCCCAAGAGTTGGAAACCGTTTTTTTACAGCTGCTGCACCTACATCAACTACACAAAAAGAGCAGCAGTAGCAGCAAGACCCGCGCCCAAGTCCCAGCCCTGTAAGCCGTTTCGTGCCGGTTTAAGGAGAGATCGCAGGCGATGAGAGGGCTCTCTTGTCGAGGCGTCCCATAGCATTGTCAAAGAGGTGGGACTCTTTGGCTGTTTGGGTGAACGTGACTGCGGGCCGCACTCTTGGGTCAGGGTTTTTTGTTGTTTTGCAGTTGCTTGAGCAGTTTCATGGCTTGTTGCAACTGCTGGCCATTGACTTGGGGGACTGCCGCGCCGCTTGAGGACTTTGGCGAGGCCTGGGCTAAAAGCGCAGGCTTGAAGCCATTGGTTTTTTTAGAGACCGCCGACGCCCCACCGGGTCCTTTGAAGGATTGGGTCATCTTTTGCATGGAATCGAGGGCTTCGTTCATGTTTTTGGCATTTGGAAAGACCATTTTGAGCATCTGCTCGGAGGCTTCCTTGAGCTTCAGGAAGATATAGAGATTGATGCCTGAAAATAGAGCGACGAGAATCCAGCTGAGAAGGTTCCAAAAGTTCATAGATGAGAGCGGTATACCTGGTTTTTGCAAAAGTTTCGAGCGGATTCTGAGGCAAAGGACATTGATTTTTTGGTACGAGCCGACTCCTCTTTAGTAATTTTGGGTAATTTTGGTAGTTTTGCGTAAGTTTACGCGTAACAGCAAAAAGCCGGGGACGACTTTGCGGGTCTAAGCGGGAGTTTCAGGGTTGAGTTACTGCGGGTGGCAAAAGTGCGCAACATTTCTTATATTTCTTCAGGCTACCGCAAACACAAGGGTCGTTTCTCCCAATTTTTGGGCTAGAGCGTTGAACGGTGCCGTGGGAGACTCCTTTAGAGTTCAAGAACCTCCAAATCCCGTCTTCTTTTTCAAAGAAACTGTGCTCCCAGTGTTCTTTTTGCACGCCTTTCTGGAGGTAGGTGGCACAAAAGATAATCTCCCCACGCTGATCAACGGCTTGTCCTTGGGAAGACTGCTTGATGCTCAATCCCACCCAGCTCACTTCTTGCGCCCACTGGGCCAGGCTCGCTGCCGTGACCTCCGCGCGCGAACTGGAGTGGTGGCTGGAGAGCAAGAAATCAAAGGCTCGCTGCGGGAAAGCGCAGTAGCGGGCTCGAAGCAGTTGCTCAGCGGTTTCAGGGGGTTGCAGGCCCTGAAGAATGGGCTCGCAGCATTCGTGAAAGGGTTGGGTGAGGCCACAAAGACAATTTTTAAGATCAGTCATTCTTTTGGCTTCCTATCATGGTACTGAGTTGGAGAGAATGGGTATCTTGCAAAAAATTGAGGAAAAAAAGCAATGGAAGTACTTTATCGGCAACGCGTTCAGGCAGTTTTTCGAAAAATTGATCAAGCGTTAGCGCACCTGGACCCTGATCAGGTGGATTGCGAAGAAAGTCAGGGCTCGTTAGTCATTGCGCTTGCCGATCGCTCGAAATGCATTTTAAGCCTGCAGCCCTCAGTCGAGCAGTTGTGGGTGGCGCTTGCCTCGCAAGGGCGGGCCTATCATTTTATTTTTGATGATCACAGTCAACAGTGGTGGGATGATCGTGGGCAAAAGCTTGAGCTGTTTCAGATGTTAGAGCGCTATTTACTCGAGGTCAGCGGCTTGGTGATCCGCTTCTAGCTCAGGCGGGCGTTATGCTTGAAATGCGCTAAGCTGCGGGTTTGACTCGCCAAGCCAGCCGTCTTTCGCTATAGGGTAGAGGTATGAACAACACACCCGGCTGGAAAGTCTATACGATGGAAAATTGCCCCTATTGTCGCCAAGCCAAGGCGCTTCTCAAGCAACGGGGCATTGAGTTTGAAGAAATCTCGGTGGATGCGAATGACGACGCCGAGTGGGAGCGGCTCCTTAAAGTCTCTGGCATGCGCACCATGCCCCAGATTTTTCAAGGCACTGAGCTCATTGGGGGCTATACCGATTTAGTCGAATGGGACCGCGTGCAAGGCCTGCAAGCCAAGGATCAGGGAAAATAGCAACTTTTTTGCAAAAATTAAGGAGGATTTTTTCAAGAAACGGTGTATCAGTCATCATCCGCCCTCTCGAGCTACGGTGTCCCTTGAGGCTAAAGACCGAGTGAGCGTAGGAATGCAAAGCGTGCGTGTCTCCTCTTGGGGGAGCAGTGTGCCTGAGGTTGGGGTTACAAGTTTACGGTCGCGTTTTTTGTGAGCAACAAAGACTGGAACACCAAGCCGTATACGAGAAAAAAACCCGCTTGGCGGCCTTTTGTATGAGGTCCAAAAAATAGGCAGAGTGACGGTTCTGAGAGGTTTGATCCTAAAGCTGAGAAAGAGTGGAGTATTATATGTTTGGTCGCATGGGAGCGAGTGAGAAACAGTTTTTTACTTATTTTGATGAGATCGTCGAGCTAATCGTTCAGGCGGCAGGTGAATTTCGCAAGATGGTCGATGATTTACCCAACGGCGAGCAGTACTCCAAGCGCATTAAGGATTTGGAGCATCAAGCGGACCGAGTAACCCACAGCACCATCGATCTGCTGCACACCACCTTTATTACCCCGCTGGACCGCGATGACATCCACAAGTTGATCACGGAATTAGACGATATTTTAGACTTTATTGAGGCGGCCTCGCAACGTATGGTGCTTTACGGTATCACGCAGATCACGCCAGAGGTCATTCAGCTGGCCGATGTTTGCTGTCAGGCCGCTTTACACGTGCAAGCTGCGGTTGGTGGGTTGAGTCATCTCAAAAATGCCGCAGCGATTTCTAAGAGCTGTATTGAGGTCAATCGCCTGGAAAACGAGGCCGATCAAATTCTCAGATCCGGAATGGCCAAGCTTTTTGCCAGTGAGCCTGATATCCGCCAGCTAATCAAGATGAAGGAAATCTACGAACTTTTGGAAACAGTGACCGATTGTTGTGAAGATGTGGCGAACGTCATTGATGGCATCTTACTTGAGTACGGTTAAAGGGCAAACTTTCTCATGCATTCTCCTTCTTTTATTACCTTGATTGTGGTCTTAGCCCTACTCTTCGATTTTATTAATGGTTTTCATGATGCTGCCAATTCCATCGCCACGGTGGTCTCGACCCGGGTGTTGCGTCCACAAACGGCGGTGATTCTTGCTGCTTTTTTTAATTTGATCGCCTTTTTATTTTTTGGCCACCACGTTGCCGATACCATCGGTCAGGGCATCGTTGATCCGCAAGCGATTGACCCTTTGGTGATTTTTGCGGCGCTGATTGGCGCCATTACTTGGAATATGATTACTTGGTTTTACGGCATGCCTTCCAGTTCCTCGCACGCTTTAGTGGGCGGGTTAGTGGGGGCAATTGTGATGAAAGTGGGCACTGCTGGGATTAACCAGCTGGGCGTGCTAAAAATTGCACTTTCCGTAGTCTTGTCACCCCTTTTGGGGTTTGCCTTGTCTTATTTGATGATGGTGCTGATGATTCGCGCGTTTTACTTCGCCACTCCTAAGCGCGTTGATCGCTGGGGGAGGCGCTTTCAGTTGTTTTCTTCCTCTCTTTATAGTTTAGGGCACGGCGGGAACGATGCCCAAAAAACCATGGGGATTATCGCCGTGTTGCTCTTTAGTGAGGGCTGGATGGGGGAGCAATTTCAGATTCCATTTTGGGTGGTGTTATCGTGTCAGGCTGCGATGGCCTGTGGCACGCTGCTCGGGGGTTGGCGCATTGTGAAAACTATGGGGATGCGCATTACCAAATTGAAGCCCATTGGGGGCTTTTGTGCGGAAATGGGCGGGGCCAGTACGCTCTTTTTAGCAACCGCTTTGGGGATCCCGGTGTCTACGACGCATACCATTACTGGGTCGATCATGGGGGTGGGCACGGTCTCTAAGCTCTCAGCGGTGCGCTGGGGGATGGCCATTAGGATTGTCTGGGCGTGGGCGATTACGATTCCCGCCAGTGCGATCATGGCAGCGTTGATTGCCAAAGTGTGCGAGGGTCTGCGCTCCTGATGGTGGGGCGCGAGCACTGGGAGAGAAAAAATGGAGCCGAATACGCGATTTGAACGCGTGACCCCCGCTTTACGAAAGCGGTGCTCTACCACTGAGCTAATTCGGCAACAAAATAGGCTAATTCAGAAAAAAACTCAAAAGTGTGAAGCTCCTCTAGACGTCTAAAGAGGTCTTTTCTCCTGGGGCAAGAGTTGCTAAAATGGATGAAAACCCTTAAAAATGCAAACATTGATTTAAAATTTTACGAGTGCGGGCTCACGAGGTGGAAGCACTCTCCTACTCCTTCTTAATTTTGACTTAGTTTTGACCCATCAGTAAGGGGTGGGTGTTGGGTCTGTGTGTGTGCGATCAATCAATGAACAGTGAAGCGGAAGGAGACTTTTTTGCTGGATTTACTCAAAGTGCAGGTGTGGATTTCTTTTCAAAAGCAACGGGCTGGGGCTGCCGCCGGTGCGGCGCCGCAAGGTCAGTCGTTTTATGTTTTGCTGTTACAAACTAACGCGGCGCGTCAACGCTTTTGGCAGCCGGTGACGGGCAGCGTCGAGCCAGGCGAATCGATCCTGGCTGCTGCCGTGCGGGAGGTGCGGGAGGAAACCGGCCTGGCGTTACGACACGAGCCGCGAGCTTTGGGACATCCGGTGGGGTTTATCAGCAACAGGGGGGCCGCGGTACAAGAGCAGGCTTGGAGCGTGAGGCTCCATCATCCAAGCGGCGGAGGCGGCGAATGCCCCCTAGATTCCGAGGGGCTACCCCAGGTCTTTTTAGATGGCGTAGAGCATGAAAAATACGCCTGGCTGCTGCCTGAAGAAGCCCTTAAGCGGGTTTTTTATCCCTCAAATCGCGCCATTTTAGAACTCCTGATCCAGCATCGTCCGTATTAGCCCTGAGATGATCGCCCGTGTCTAGCGGCAGATCTTTGAGCGTGTGGCCCGCAAACTCAGGCTGAGCCCCGTCGGGGGTCGTGCGCTTGCGGGCTTGCGGAGAGGGGCTGCGAACGGATGCCCCACCGTACTTTTCAGCCCCTTGAGTGGGGGCGCTGGAGTTAACCGCGGGCCTGAGAGCCTCCTCCCGCCTTCAGAAAAGTGAGTAGCAGCAGCAGCAGGGGGTGGGTCGAGGACGGTGGAGAAGGCGGTGGATCGAGGGAAGGGCGCGAAAGGCATTGTTATCTTTTTTTGAATACCCGCTTGGGGGTGTGCTCCGTCCGACTGCCAGGTGTTGGGTGAGGTGTTTGGGTGGCCTTTCAGGGGCGTGAGGACGGATCTTTTGAGGGCTTGAGGCCCTTGAAGGGCGGCTTTAGGATCTGGTAAGGCTGCGAAGGCCTAATATTTCGCACAATCGGGGTTAAACTTTGCAAATCGCAATTGACAGGCGCGCGGGTTTTCGCCATCATGGTTGGGATGTGTTTTACGTTATTAACCCTTCTACGGAAAGAAAGAGATTTGCAAAATGAATAAAGCTGAATTAGTTGAAAGTGTAGTGAAAGTCACCAAATTACGAAAAATTGATGCTGAGTCGCTGCTCAACACCACCTTGGAAGTGATTAAAAAGACCGTTAAAAAAGGCGATGACGTCACTTTGATTGGTTTTGGCACCTTCACCAAGACCAAGCGCAAGGCTAGAAAGGGCCGCAATCCCCAGACCGGTAAGGAAATCAAGATTCCTGCCATGGTGGTGCCAAAATTCCGTCCCGGCCGTGAGTTCCGCTCGATCGTCAAGTAAGTCTAGCGATCAAACACAAGCGCGCGCAACCCGGCCAAAGCCCCTGTGGGGGTTGACAGGCGAGCAGTGGGTGAGTTTGTGTTCGTTACTTTTTAGTAAAAAAAGACTCCAAAGCCTTTTGTTCCCGAGAAAGCAAGCGGGGCAAAAGGCTTTTTTTATGGCAAAAAACCTTTTGGGTCGCTGGCCCAGGCCGCGGTAGCCTTGGAGCGAAACGATCCGACGTGAAAGTCTTGCAGTAATTGATGGGTGAAGCGGTGAAGTTGCTCCTGGTAACTTTTCCAAGTGCTGGCGTTTCCGGCGTCAGACATCTCAAGTTTGATGAGATCCGAGAGGGTGTGGGAGCGCCAGTGGATGGACTGCCCGAGCACTAGAATGAGGGTGGCAAGCGTTAACCATTTAAAAGTAAGCCAGGCTGCGAGCTTAAGCAAGGGTCATTCCTCCATCGGGGGTGGGTAGCTCGATCATCCAAAAATCGAGCAGGTGTTTGGCGCACAAAGGCGACTCGTGCACATAAGTCTTACAAAGAGCAGTCGTCTGCGGGGTCAGGCGTTGTTGCAGGCGTAAACTCTGCTGTTGGGTGATGGGCTCAGGCGGTTGCAGCCACAAATCCTTGAAGCGTGCACGACCCCCCGCCTTGTCGCTGGGATGTAAGCTGAGTATTTTGCGGATCCAAAAACTCGTCAAAGTGTTGCCTACTTCCGCGTAGAGCGAGGCATCAAGCTGCGGGGGAAAGAAAAGAAAAAACAGGGCGCTTAAATCTCCTTGCACGAGAAAGCGCCAGCCGACGACCGCTTCAGGCGCCAGGGTGCTGGCTGCGCGCGACCTGAAGCTCAACGGCGAGGGAGCGGAAAAAGCAGTAGCAGCCGTGAGGGTTTTTTGCTGTTGAATCACCCCGTGCTCGTAAAAGTCAAAGGCTTGCGGGAAAGCTTGTTCGTAATCCAGGCCCCTGCGGCGAGAGTGAGCGGCCGCCGGTGGTGGTGGCGGTGGCGCTGTGGGGGGGAGGTGAGTTGCAGCAGTGAAAGTTTCTGGCATATTTGAGTGGGTGGGTCTTAGCTAAATGGATCGCGCTCAAAGTTAACGGCCTGACGGGAGGCGCTTGAGGGCGGTTGAAAAAGTCGATCAACCGCTCTGAGCACGTCGGTGGGTTTAAAGGGCTTCATGAGGTAATCTTTGGCGCCCACGTGGATGGCTTCCATGATGAGACTGTCATGTCCCATGGCTGAGATAATGATCACTTTCGCGTGCTTATCCATCTTGATCATTCTGCGGGTGGCCTCAATGCCGCTCATCTGCGGCATCACGATATCCATGGTGACAAAATCAGGCTTAAGCTCGTAAAAAAGCTCACAGGCTTCTTGGCCGTCTGCGGCCTCACCAATGACTTGAATGTGGGCTGCCACGAAAATCGCGCGCAGCGTTTTTCTTACAAAGGCAATATCATCAACGATTAAGACCGACTTTTGCACCCCTTGGTCTCCCCCTCTAGCGCACGCGCGCGCGTCAGATCGTACAGCCTGGCAAAAGCTGCGCTTTTTACTCTCGCGCGGCTCTTTTCTTAAATGATCGCAGATTTTTGGCTAAAAGCCTAGCTTATTTTTTCAACTAAAACCGTTTCAATATGGCGGTCGGTGGCCTGTTGGACCTTCAGGCGCAGTTTGAGGGGCAAGACCCCTTCTGCTGGCGGGCTGATATAGGTCAGTTCCTCGCCCACCGGGGGAATGTGACCTAATTCTTGCAGTAGAAAACCGCTTAAGGTCTCATAATCCCCTTTGGGGATGGGAAGGTTGAGCATTTCGTGGATTTCAGCAATCTCCATCGAGGCTTGAATGCTCCAGCTGTTGGCGCTTAAGGTGACAAAAAGCGGGGGGGGAAGGTCTGCGGCTTGGTGGGGTTGCTCCGCGCCCACAAAGTGGGGCGCGTCTTCTGGGAGCACCCCGACAATTTCCTCAATCACATCTTCAAAGGTGAGGGTGCCCACGGCGCCGCCGTGTTCATCGACCACCACGATCAACTGTGAATGATCTTCCTGGCTAAAGTGAATCAGCAAGTCTCTTAAGGATTGGGTTTCCGGCACATAATGCACCCGTCCCATGAGACTTAAAATCGGGGCGCTGAGGCTTGCAGCCTGCAAAAGATCTTTGGGCTTTAAAACCCCTACAATATTATCGATGCGCTGGGTGTAGACGGGAGTATAGGCCTCACTATAGAGCTCACGAAAGTGGGCCATTTGCTCTAAGGCTTCTTGCACCGTCAGGCTACTTTCTAGCCCCTCGACTTGTACCAGCGGAATCAGTGCGTGTTTGGCCTCGGCGTCTTGAAAGTCAAAGATGCGCTTGATCATTCGCTCTTCGCTTCTTTTGATGTCACTGCCAATCTGTTGACTACGGGTGCTAATGAGGTGTCGGATTTCATCCCGGATACTGTTTTTACGACGAATGAGCAGCGCATCAAGGGGAGCCAAAATACGTGACAAGCGCAAGGTGTAATTTTCTAAAAAACGCGTGAGGGGATAAAACAGGAGATAGGTCAGGTAGAGGGGGTAGGCCACCCAAGGGGCGAGCCGCTGATTGTGCCGCTGAAAGTGGGTTTTTGGTAAAATTTCCCCAAAAATGAGGATCAAAGGGGAGGTGGCAAGCGTTGCGGCGAGCTCGGCAAGCGGAATCTGATTTTGCAGAAAAAAAAGCGAAACCAAGGCCGACAAGAGCACCATACAAACATTGCTCATCAGCAAGGTGGTGGAAAAAATTCGCTCTGGGTGCTGGCTGAGCTTGAAGGCCAACTTCAAACCATGGGCTCTCAGCCCAGGCAGCAGGCGGCTGTGATGGGGTGGGGTCTTGGCGCTTAAGGCTCCAATCTCATTAGGTAAAAAAGCTGGATCCAGCGAAATAAGCGCTAGTTCGGAGCCTGAGTAGAAGCCTTCGGTGAGGAGTAAAGGGACGCCCAGCGTGATGACCTGCTGTAAGAGAAGTGCCATAGGGTTTAGGGGGTCTCCTTGGGATCGGCAAAAAGGTCGGCAAAGAGACACTCCAACAAATCATGCATGGTAATCAGGCCTAAGGTTTCGCCTTGGGGGTTTTTTAAAAAAGCCATATGGAATTTATTTTCCTTAAATTTGCGAAACAAGGAGTTGGCCTGACTGCTGGCGGCCACAAAAAGTGGGGGGCGCATGATCTGACGCACCGACTGGTGGGCGGCCTCAGGCTCCAAGCGAAAGCGCAGGAGGTCTTTGGCGTAGACGATGCCGATGATCTCCTTGCGAGCCGTATTTTGAATGGGGATTTTGGAGAAACGCTGATGCTGCATCTGGGCGAGCGCCTCTTGAAGGGTGAGCTCTTCGGGCCAGCAAAAGGCTTGCTTGAGCGGTGTGGCAATTTCAGTCAGTACGGTGTTGTCCAAGTGAAAGACGTTGCGAATCAGCTCAAGCTCGTTAGCCTGAATGGCGCCTTGCTGATGACCTTCTTCGAGCATCCTTAAGAAATCCTGCTCTTTGAGGATCGGCTCTTCGGTGACTGGATTGTGGGTGGTGGCCAGCGCCTTGCGTCCGTAGATCAGGCGTTGCAGCCGCAGCCGTAAGGGTAGCATCAATTGATGGATGATCCACAGCGGCCGCGTGGCAAAGCTAGCGATTTCCTGATTCAGTTTCGCGCCCAGCACCTTGGGGGTGAGCTCACAAAAGACCAGAATCAGGGGTGCACTGAGTGCTGAGCCGATCAGGGCCTCAAACTGCCATTGCGGTAGGCTGGCTAGAAACTGGGGTGGCTGAAGGTGACTTTGCACGACGCTTGAGGTAATGATAGCCGTGAGCGTGACGCTCATGACTTCGTTTAAGGCTAAAAGGGTGAACAGCAAGCCGCTCGGATCACTCAAAAGTGCCTTTATTTTCTGGTGTAAAGCCCGATTTTTCTCACGAAAAGAGCGAATTTGTAACTTCGAGAGGCTAAAAAGCGCGATTTCCGACGCACAAAGAAACGCTGAGAAAATAACTAGTAAAAAGCAGCTGACGCCCATAAAAAAACCCATTATGATCTTTATAATAGATTTTGCTGCAATTTCCAAGCGCAATATTTGCCGCCAAAAAAGGGGGGAAGTGGCTTTTTTCTTGAAAAAGCAAAAAAAAAGGGAGTGGGCAATGAGGTGGTAGTTCATTCATAGACGAGGCCGCCATAGGCGAGTCCAAAGACGACGAGGCCAGTGATTCAGCAAGTGGAGAAAAAGAAAGAGAAAGAGAGGTTTTATGACAAACGCCAGACCCAAACCCATGACTCACCCGACGGCAGTCGTGCTGCTGTTGCCGTTTCTTTTTTGGGTGCACCTATACGAAGGGCAAGCAAGCGGCGGCGAGCGAAAAGACGAGACGCGACTCTCGCGCAGCCATCTGCTGTTGGGACAGGCCAATCAGTTTGAGGAGCCGCAAGAGAGTGATTCTGAGGAGGAGGCAGAAGAAGGCGGCGTGGCGGCTGGTGATGCTCTTGGTTTGCAAGATGAAGAGCGAGAGCTCAGTCCCGCTGACGCACTGCAGCTTAAAGAGGCTTTAGTGACGAAAAACCTCAAGCTCTTGGTCTGGGTCTTTAAGCAAGTGTCGTCAAGCCCGCACAAACTGACCAAGGCCACCCGGGACTATGTGATTGGCGTCAACGGCTTGATTTTACGTGATAAAAAACAGGCAACGGCTCTCCATCTGGCGGCTGCAAAAGGCTACCTCAAGGTGGTGAGCGCCTTGGTGGCGCAAGGGGCATTAGTCCGTTGTTTAGATCAAGATCACGCCTCGGCCTTGATTTATGCCGTGCGTGCGGGAAAAACCCAAGTCGCACAGCAGTTGCTTGCCACGGAGATGGTGGCTTGGGTGGACCGGGACGGCAGAAATGCCTTGCACTGGGCGGTAGAAAAGCAGAACCTCGAAATGGTGCAGCTGATTTCCCAGCAAGCCCCCCATTTGCAAGACATGCATGACAGTCTTGAAGGGCAGACTCCGCGGGAGTGTGCACTCCAGATGGGGTGGTCTGAGGGAGTGGAGGAATTATCGCGGACGACCTGGAGCAAGGCGTTGCTTTCGGCTAGGCGCTTGCTCGATCAGATGTGCCAGCGTCGGCCAGTTGAGGATCCCCATCAGGGTTCCTCAACTGCGCCCCCTTGATCATCAGGCCGCTTTATCGTACAGCGGCCGAAGGTGCGAGCGCGTTTTCTTAGGCTTTTTGGCGGCCTTACTGAGCTTCTTGAGCGTCGCTTTTGCGACGCTGCGGGGTTTTGCCTGAAGCGGTCTGGTGAGCGCCGCTTCAATCACTTCGGCAAATGTTTTCACCGGAATGAAGGTGAGCTTTTGACGGTATTCCTCAGGGATATCTTCGAGATCCTTCTTGTTTTTCGCAGGAATGATGATGGTTTTTATGCCATGCCTCATGGCAGCGAGCGCTTTTTCCTTCAAACCACCAATCGGGAGGACTTTGCCCGTGAGTGTAATTTCCCCAGTCATGGCAATGTCCTTACGAATCGGGATTTGGGTCAGGCTAGAGAGCATCGCAAGCGCCATGGTAATTCCCGCCGAAGGCCCGTCTTTCGGGATGGCAGCTGCTGGAAAGTGCACATGAATATCAGTTGAGGCAAACAGATCCTCATCGAGTGCGAACTGCTTGGCATGGGAGCGAATCAATCCTAAGGCGGCCAGGCCTGATTCTTTCATGATATCGCCTAATTGGCCGGTTAAAATCAGGCTGCCTTTGCCTTTCATTAGGGTGGTTTCGACGTAGAGGATCTCACCACCGACTGCGGTCCAAGCAAGACCTGTGGCAATTCCGATTTCGTCTTTTTCTTGTTCTTCTTCTCTGACAAAAGGGGGCGGTCCTAGATAGCGATAGACGAGCTCCGGGGTGATTAGTGATTTTTCTGTCCGACCTTCGGCAATTTGTCTGGCAGTTTTGCGACAAATCGCGGCTAAGTGACGCTCTAAACCGCGCAAACCTGCTTCGCGGGTGAATTGCGAAACGATCGTCTGAATGGAGTCTTCGCGAAACTCAATTTGCGAGTCCTGGATGCCGTTTTCCGTCACTTGCTTCGGGATCAGGTATTTGCGGGAAATGAAGTATTTTTCCTCTTCAGTGTAACCTGAAAGCTGAATAATTTCCATACGATCCCGTAGCGCCGCGGGAATGGTGTCTAAGACGTTACAGGTGGCAATAAACATCACGCCTGAGAGGTCAAAATTGACGTTCAAATAGTGATCGCGGAAGGTGTGGTTTTGCTCGGGGTCTAAGACTTCGAGCAAAGCTGCAGAAGGATCCCCGCGGAAGTCGTTCCCGAGCTTGTCGATTTCATCCAAGACAAATACCGGATTGTTGGTTCCTGCTTGCTTTAAGCCTTGGATAATTCGACCGGGTAGAGCTCCGACGTAGGTGCGGCGATGCCCGCGAATTTCTGCTTCATCCTTGACACCCCCTAAGGAAATCCTGACAAAAGAGCGGCCCAGTGATTTGGCAATCGAGCGGCCCAGCGAGGTTTTGCCGACCCCGGGAGGGCCTGCAAAACAGATGAGTGGGCCCTTGATTTTGGCTTTTAGTTTGCGCACCGCTAAGTACTCTAGAATACGCTCTTTTACCTTATGGAGGTTAAAGTGTTCCTCATCAAGAATCTCTTTAGCGCGCGCCAGATCAAGATTGTCCGGCGTGGACTTGCTCCAAGGCGTCTCAATCAGCCAATCTAAATAGGTGCGCACCATGGAAGCCTCCGAGGCGTCAGGATGCATGCGCTCCAGGCGACTCAACTGCTTGAGGGTCTCTTGTTCCACTTCGCTGGGCATTTTGCAAAGGGTGATTTTTTCTCGCAACTCCGAGATCTCCTCACCCTTGTTGTCCCCGTCGCCCAGCTCGGATTTAATGGCACGAATCTGCTCGCGTAAGAAATACTCTTTTTGCGATTTCGTCATCTCGTCTTTCGCTTGTGAGCGAATCTTGGCTTGCAGCGAGAGGACTTCAATTTCCTTGGCTAAAATGTCGTGGATTTTCTTCAAGCGCAAGGCCGGATCAAAGGTTTCTAAGATCGCCTGGCCGTCGCTGACCTTAAGACCTAAGTTGGAGGTGATCAAATCGGCCAACCGTCCTGGATCGGTAATGTCGTCTAACACCATCAAGATGTCAGGCGTAAGGATTTTTCCGAGCGAAATCACCCGCTCGAGCTGTTCTCGCACGGTGCGCATTAAAGCCTCCGCTTCCGGAGGCCGTTCCAGGTTGTTTTCCAGGATTCTCTTGATTTTAACCTCATAAAAAGGCTGAATCTGGGTGAATTCCTCAATGGTGGCTTTGCACAGCCCTTGTGTCAAAATCTTGATGCGGCCATCCGGCAATTTGCGCATGCGCATGATCATCGCCACGGTGCCCAACTTGTAAATCCCATCCGGCTGGGGTAGTTCGTCGGTAATCTCTTTTTGTGACGAAAGCAAGATCAGACGATCGTGCTTTGCTAGACTCTCCTCCACACTTTTGATCGAGGAATCGCGCCCTACAAACAGCGGGATGATCATGTAGGGGAAGACCACGATGTCTCTGACGGGTAAAAGGGGCAAGCTAGCTGGGATCTCAATCGGTTCGCCTTCGTAATTAGTTACCATTCCGGGGCCTCCTAAGCGCCTATTTGGATGCCTGTCATTTGTCATCTCAAAATAGGATCGGTCAAAGCAGGGGGTGGCTTTAGGTCTTTTCCGTCGGCAAGTGTGTGGGGTTTTTTTACCGTGTGGGCAAACAATGAGCAGCAGGCAAGAAAGCCGGAAAGCCCAAAGAAAGCAGCTCTGTGCACTGTTCTTGCCGCCGTCAAGAAAGACACGGCGTCTCAGCAAGGCTTTGCGGCTTTTAGGTCTTTTTTGTTCAAGTTTTTCGGCCAACAAAAAAACGCAACTGGCAGCATTAGAACGCGAGCCCCACCAAGTGGGTGGTGTAGGGGGAGGTGCGCCTTCTTGCTCTAAGCTCGATTTTACAAGGTCTTTTTGCCTGTCCGCGGCTCACAAAACTTGAGCTAAGCGTAGATCTTTTCTCGGTGCTCTTGCTTTTCCTTGCAGGCGATGCAAAGCGTTGACATCGGGCGGGCCTCCAGGCGCCTGGGTTCGATCGGTTCCTCGCAATCTTGGCAGATCCCGAATTGACCTTCGTCCATGCGGCTCAAAGCCGAATCAATTTTTGAGAGTAATTGACGCTCGCGGTCACGCAATTTAAATATCAAATTCTGATTAATACCACTTGCCGCCAGATCCGTCTCATCTGGTAGATCATCAGGTGAGAGAGCAAGCTCGTTTTTTAAGGCATTTTTTGAATTATTTAAGATGCGTTGCTTCTCTTCCAACAAGAGCTTCTTATAACGGGCAACAGTTCTAGCTTCCATGATTTTCCCCTCCCCGAGCCATCGATGATGACATGTTTGCTGCATCTTGATTATTTTAACTACATTTACCGAAATCACAATGACATTTATCTAATTTTAAAAATATTATCAATTAAAAGTTAGATAAAAGTCAGAAAAAATTAATCTCTTCTCAGGTTCCAGGCTCCCGTGGACAAAATTATCGCTTCGCGTCAGCCCAAGCTGTGCGCTTGCGCTCGGCTGCTTTAGCCCCCAGGCGCTTGATTTTGCTTTTGGCACTGAAGGTCGCGGTCTTGAGGCCCGCTGCTTAAGACGAGGCGCACGTCCGGCCGTCCGGTCGGCCATCATTTAGCCTCTTAGTTACCTCCTAGTCAGGCCTTTTTGTCGAGCTTGCGTCAACTTTCCGGGGGCTTGCCTGGAATCGCCTTGCGGTGGGGAAATATTTGGGGCTCGCTTTGCGATTTTGCTTGGGCTGACTTATCAAAAAGTGTTACCCACTAAGCTATGCGTCAAAATTCCAATACTTTCCCGCCCTTGAGCCGTGTTTGTAGCGTCGTTTTATTGGCGGCGGGTCGTGGGACCCGTATGCAATCCACGGAACCCAAGGTCTTACATCCCCTGAGTGGAAAACCTTTGATCTTTTACGTGGTTCAAGCCGTTCATCAGGCCTTACCACAAGCTGAGATTGCAGTGGTGGTGGGTTTTGCGCGGGAAAAAGTCACGCATTACTTGCGGCATGAGCCGCTCTTTGCAGGTATTTCTTTCGTTTGGATCACGCAAACAGAGCAAAAAGGCACCGGGGATGCGTTAGCAGCCGTCATGAGCTCGCCCTGGGGCGAGGCGCAACTGGCAGGCAAAAGCTGTTTTTTGGTCTTACCAGGGGATCAGCCTTTTATGACTAAAAAATTAATTTTAAGTTTTATCGGTCTTCAGGCGGTAGGAGCAAATTCTTGCGCGCAGGGCTTAAGCAGCGAGACAAGCTCGGTGCAACCCTCCCGTGCAATTACAGCTGGCGCGGACACGAGTGCGGAGAAGGAGTTGAGTCTGCCAAGTATTTTGGGGGAGCGCGAAGGTATGCGTTTACTCACGCGGACGGTTGCCGACCCCAGCGGTTTTGGTCGGGTGCTGCGGGCTGCGGGAGACTCGGGTGGGGACATTATGGCTGTGGTGGAGGAAAAAGAAGCCACCCCGAAGCAAAGACAGTTGCGGGAAGTGGCCACGTCAGTCTATCTGTTCCAAGGCGAGCTTTTGCAGCAAGGGCTCAAGACGCTCTCGCCTGAGAACCAGCAAGGTGAGTATTACCTGACTGACTTAGTCGGTTTTACCTATGCTCAGGGTCTGCAGGTGGGAGGGGTTCTTTGGGGGGAGAGCGAGGATTTGATGGGTGTGAATGATGGTTGGGAGCTAGCGCTGGCAAGTGAGGCGATGAATCGACGGATTTTGAAAAAATGGGCAAAGGCGGGAGTGATTTTTCCTGCTGGGGTTGCAGCCGTGACGGTCGATATTGCCGTGCGGTTGGCCCGCGGGGTAAGAGTGCATCAGGGGGTGCGCCTCACTGGCGCCACGGAAATCGGAGAGGATACGGTGCTGGAGTCGGGGGTGGTGTTGCATGAGGTGAAAGTGGGAGCGCGTGTCAAGATCCTGACAGGCACAGTGGCTAGGCAGTCCTTGATTGGGGATGAGGCGCAAGTGGGTCCTTATGCCCATTTGCGTGAGGGCTCGAAGTTGGGGGAGGGCACGCGCATTGGTAATTTTGTTGAGCTCAAGCAGACCCAGGTGGGGGCGCGAAGCAAGATTGCCCATTTGTCGTACTTAGGCGACGCGGTGGTCGGTGAATCGGTGACTATCGGCTGTGGCTTTGTTACTTGTAATTTCGATGGTCGCACGCGGGCTGGCAAACGCAAGCATGCCACGATCATTGAGGATCAGGTGTTTTTGGGCAGCGCGTGTCAAAGTGTCGCGCCGCTCCGGATTGGGCGGGGCGCTTATGTGGCCTCAGGTTCGACCTTAACGGAGGATGTGCCGGCAGGGGGGCTCGCGATTGCCAGAAGCCGACAGATCAACAAGCGGGATTACGCAAAGCGTTACCGCGACTTGGACCAGGGAGAGATGGCGGCGTCTGCGCTGGGGGTCACGGCGGATCAGAAAACAAAGGGTGCCCCATGTGCGGAATAGTCGGTTATGTGGGCCAGCAAGACGTGACGACGTTGCTTTTGCAGGGTTTGGCGAAGCTCGAGTATCGCGGTTACGATTCTGCGGGGGTAGCAATTTGGCAGCCGCCGCATTTTCTGATTGTTAAGACCGAAGGGCGGTTGGCGAATTTGCAAGCGGCTTTAGCGGTAGCGGGCGTGAGGCAGCCGTCCGGCTCAGCGAGCTTGCAATGGGGTATTGGACATACGCGCTGGGCTACTCATGGTAAGCCCTCGGCGCAAAATGCTCATCCGCACCAGGCGGGTCATGTGGTGCTGGTGCACAACGGCATTATTGAGAATTATCTGGAGTTGCGGCGCGAGCTGGTGGCCTTGGGTCATCAGCCTCGCTCGGAGACGGATAGTGAATTGTTGGCATTTTTAATCTTAGACTTCATGGATGCGGGGCAAAGTCTGGTGGAGGCGGTGCGCCTGAGCTTCAGGCGCCTGCAAGGGCAGTGCAGTGTGGTGGTGCTTTCCGAGCGGGAGCCCGGGGTGATGGTGGGCGTGCGGCAGGGTTCGCCGCTGGTGATGGGGCGTGATGCTAGCGGCGTGGCCTTGGCAAGTGATGCCTACGCGCTCTTACACCTTACCTCGCAGGTGCTGTTTTTAGAGCAAGGCGAAGGCGTGGTGGTGCGTGCAGGGGGGCAGACTAAGATTTTTGATCTCGCAACCGGTGAGGAGGCTAAGCCACGGGAGTGGGTGGTGTTAGACGGGGTGGCTGCAACCCTTGAGTTAGGGGGTATGCCGCATTACATGTTAAAAGAGATCTACGAACAGCCTGCCACCTTGATTGCCACCCTCAATGGCTTGGTCGATGGGTTGAGCGCCGAGCCCTTTGCGTTGCATCCGCAGCCCGGGGTGGATTTACTGGAGCAAGCCAGTGAGATTCACCTCATCGCCTGTGGTACGTCCTGGCATGCCGCCTTGCTGGGGAAATACTGGATTGAGAGTTTAGCACGCAAATCGGTTTCCAGTGAGCTTGCAAGCGAGTTTCGTTACCGCAAGCCCGTGCTCAGGCCCAACGCTGTAGTGGTCGGGATCTCGCAATCCGGGGAGACGGCGGATACCTTGGCCGTGCTGCGCGAGGTGAAGCGCTTAGGGGTGGCAACCATTGCTATCACCAACGTTAGGTTAAGTTCGCTTGCGCAAGAGGCGGATGCGGTGTTTTACACCTCAGCGGGGCCTGAAATTGGGGTGGCTTCGACGAAAAGCTTTTTAGGGCAACTCTTAGCCTTGTACCTGATTGCAGGCAGCTTAGGGCGGAAGGCGGCTGCGGCTGCTGCGACGACGATGGCTGCTCAGGCTGGGGCAGACTTGGATTTTTCGCAAAAGTTCCAAGACTTGCTCAGGCTCCCTGAGCTAGTGAGTCAGATGCTGGCGCCCACCTCGGAGACTCTGCTCAAGGTTCAAAAAACGGTGCAAGCCTTTGGATCGATGAAGGGTTTCTTTTTTTTAGGGCGTGGCTTGTCCTACCCAATTGCGCTTGAGGGGGCCTTGAAGTTGAAGGAATTGGCCTATGATCATGCTGAAGGCTACGCAGCAGGAGAGTTGAAGCACGGTCCGATTGCGATGATAGATGCCGGCATGGGCGTGATCGTGCTTGCGCCGCGCGACTCTTGGCGCGATAAGACGCTTTCGAATCTGGCTGAGGTAAAGGCACGAGGCGCGCAGCTGATTGGGGTAGGGGATGCGGCGGATTGCGATTTAAGGGAGTTGTGCGACCACTGGATCCCGCTCGTGCCTTTACGGGGCGGGCAAGTGGTTTCTCAGGAGTCCGGTCAAGACAGGTTGGGCATGGACGCCGACCTTTTACCTTTCCTTTTGGCTCCGGTTGTGCAACTGATCAGCTATTACCGCGCGGTGTCTTTAGGAACGGATGTGGATCGACCGCGTAATTTAGCAAAAAGTGTGACGGTGGAATGAGTTTTTCTTGGTTAGCCTCTCCTTTAAATCCTAAGCAAGAGCAAGCCGTGCTGACTACGCAAGGACCGCTGATGGTGCTTGCTGGCGCGGGCTCTGGCAAGACCAAGATGCTGACGGCCCGCATGGCCTACTTGATTTTAGAGCAAAAAGTTGCGGCGCATGAAGTCCTAGCCGTGACCTTCACGAATAAGGCTGCCGGCGAAATGCGCGAGCGGGTGGCGCATCTTTTAGGTTGCCCAGCCCCGCGGGCTTGGGGTGGCAGTGCCTGGGGCTTTCCAGAAATCGGCACCTTTCATTCGGTCAGTTTGAAGCTGTTGCGGGCGGAAGCGGCGCGGGCTGGGTTTCAAAAGCCTTTTGTGATTTACGACGACGCCGACCAATTGAGCTTACTGAAGACGGTGATGGAGCAGTTAGGGATTTCAGAAAAAGAGCGTCAACCCAAGTCCTTGCAAGCGGCCATTAACCGAGCCAAATGCGATGCGCTTGAGGAAGGTGACTTGGAGCCGGAATTGCGATCGGTTTACGGCGCCTACCAGACGCAGTTGATGGCCAACTCTGCGGTGGATTTTGGTGAGATCATCTGTTTGGCTTACCGCTTGCTGCGCGACTACCCGGAGGTGCGGGCCCACTATCAGCAAAAATACCGCTATCTCCATGTCGATGAGTATCAAGACACCAACCGCGCGCAGTATTTGTTGCTCGCGCAGTTGGCGCAGACCCGTTTCGGGGGGAAGCAAAATATCTGCGTGGTGGGGGATGAGGATCAGTCGATTTACAAGTGGCGCGGGGCTGATATTTCTAATATTTTGAACTTCGAGCAGGATTATCCGGGGGCGCAGGTCGTGCAGTTGGAGCAAAACTATCGCTCCACCCAAAGAATCTTGCAAGTCGCAGGCGGGGTGATTGCGCACAATCAGCGTAGGCGGCCGAAGTCGCTTTGGACGGAAAACCCTGAGGGCGCCAGGCCCATCCGCGCGCAACTCATGGATGAGCGGGCGGAAGCGGAGATGGTGGTGGCAGAGGTGCAGGGCGAGATGCAAAGCGCCGGGGCGTCGTTGTCCTCGTTGTCAGTAAGGAGCTATCAGGATTTTGCCATTTTTTACCGCACCCACGCTCAGAGTCGGCAGTTTGAAGATGTGCTCAGGCGCGAGAAGGTCCCTTATAAGATCGTAGGCGGTTTGCGCTTCTACGATCGTAAGGAAATCAAGGATATTTTAAGCTTTTTTAAGGTCATTTTAAACCCCTTGGACTCCGTGAGTTTGAAGCGCATCTTGAACGTGCCCGCACGGGGTTTAGGCAAGACCACCTTGCAAAAAGTGGAGCAGGCGGTGGTCCTTGGGGATCAGGCCGGCTGCGGATCGTTGTGGGGGGTTTTGGAGCGGCTGGCGAGCGAGCCGCGGGTGTCAGGTAGTCCGGGAGTGCTGGCCGATTGCTCGCCTGCCATCCTGCGTAAATTAGTGAGTTTTACCAAGATGGTGCAAGGCTGGAGTGAGGCTCAGCCCAGTTTGTTGCTCAGTGAGCTTTATTACCGCATTTTAGAGGACACCCAGTACGTGATGGAGTTGCGGCAAGAGGGCACGCCTGAGGCGCAAGCCCGGGTGGAGAACTTAGAGGAACTCAGCACGCTCTTGCTGGAGTTTGAGGAGGAGCAGTTAGAGGGCTTGAGTGAGAGTGACTGGGCGCAAAAACGTGGGTTGTTATTGCTGAATTTCATTGAGCAATCTTCTCTTTCTTCAGAAGGGGAGGTGGTCGATGAGAGTTTACCGAGCGTGAAGTTGATGACCTTCCATTCCTCCAAGGGGTTGGAGTTTCCGGTGGTGTTCATGGTGGGGATGGAAGACGGCTTATTTCCCTCTCTCAAAGGGAGAGCAGCCACGTTTGCTTTGCCAGGTCAAGGGAGTGAGGAGGAGCGGGGGGAAGCTCAAGAGGAGGCCCGAGAGGAGCTGGAAGAAGAGCGCAGGCTGTGTTACGTGGGGATCACGCGCGCACGCGAGCAGCTTTACCTGTTAGGCGTGATGGTGCGTCGGATCTGGGGGCAGACGAGTTATCAGCGGCCGTCGCGCTTTTTTCAGGAAATCCCCGAAGAGCTCTTAGAGTTTCGTGATTTTGCAAGCCCCCGCCTAGGCGATGATTCGTCGCCGCGTTACCGCACGGGATCCTCGCGTCATTTAACTGCCGGGCTAACTGCCGGGCTAACTGCCGAGCCGGGTCGGGCCGGGCAGGTGTTTCGCGGCAGCGGCAGCGCGGGAAGAGGCAGTGTGGGAGGCGACGTGCAGGCGGTGTTCGGGGGGGGCAGTGACGAGCCGACGCTTGCGGTCAATCGCGACTGGGTGGGGAGTCAGTTGACCCATCCGCAATACGGCAGTGGGCAAATCATCGCCATTGAGGGGGCGGGATTGGAGCAAAAAGTCACCATTCAGTTTCGCACCCAAGGGTCGCGCAAATTCTTGCTGCGCTATGTGGAGTCGTTTGTGCACTGAGGGAGGGGGCCGCTTGCTAAAAGCGGCTGCGAGTCTACTTTTAAGTCTTTGACTTTTTTACTAAAAAATTGTAATGACTGGGAAGAAAAAACGGTCACTTTTAAGGGAGACATTACCAATGCCGTCGCGGATGATGAAAACTAAAACAGCTCGAAAAATTCGACAAGCCAGAAAAGGCAAGACGCGCAAGCGCAAAGAGCAAAACAAGGGTACCACCCCTAAGTTTGCCATCCACTTCGAGTCTTAAGTGGGGAAGAGGGGCTGGAGCGAGAGGCGTGTTTAAAGCTCTCGTCGCTCACTTCTGCCGTCTCAGTCGCCGAGGCCTATGCTAATTTTAGTCTTAGTTTCTAAGTCTTTTCGGAACGTTACTGGCTACGGCAGTCACTTCAGCTCGCTTGAGAGTTGAAGGGGAGCTCGTCACCTGACGCACGTCAGCCGCCTTAAAAAAGCGGGATTTCCTCGGCTTATGTCCTAAAACAGGCAGGTTCCTTCTTGTTGTTTCTGATTCTTGCTTAATTTTCAAGTGGCTTCGAGAGTGACAGAGGTGAGAGGAAGGGTGCTGTGGGCTTGCAAAGCGCGCGCTTTGGCTTGCGCCCCTTGCGCTTTACGTCTTTTTCTTTTGCTTTCTTCCCTTTTTCTCCCGAAAGTTCCTCCAGTTTTTTTCCCGCAACCCACACAACCCACCTCCCGTAAGGAAACCTTCGTGATGACTTCAGAGCATTTGTCCACATCGAACCTTTTTACTTCAGAGTCGGTGACTGAGGGCCATCCTGATAAAATTGCTGATCAAATCTCAGATGCGATCTTAGATGAGTGTTTGCGTCAGGATCCGTTGGCACGCGTCGCGGCTGAAACTCTGCTCAGTGGCAATCATGTGATTGTGGCAGGCGAGCTGAGTACGCTAGCCAAGGTGGATTTTGATCAGGTGGTGCGAGGGGTGATCCAGCAGATTGGCTATGATGCCGAAAGTAAGGGCTTGGATTACCGGACCTGTCAGATTCAAGTCTTAGTGGGGCAGCAATCGCCTGACATTTCGCGGGGGGTGACGGCCGGGCAAGGCTTAGCGCATCAGCAAGAGCAAGGTGCAGGCGATCAGGGTTTGATGTTTGGTTACGCGGTGCGAGAATCAGCGACGTTGATGCCGTATACCCTCGATTATGCCCACAAGTTGGCGCAAAAGCTTGCCGAAGTGCGTAAAAACGGACGATTACCCTGGTTAAGGCCTGACGGCAAAACGCAAGTGACGTTTCAGTATGAAACCCAGGCGGTAGGTGGGGGCGTGAAGGGGGAGTGGGCGGTGCCCAAGCGTTGTGATGCGATTGTGGTTTCAGCCCAGCATGATCCTGAGGTGAGTTATGAGGAGATTCAAGCGGCGATTCGGGCTGAGGTGATTGAGCCTGTGGTGCCTGCGGAGTGGCGAGATGCCCAGACCCGCATTTACATCAACCCCACGGGAAGATTTGTGGTGGGGGGGCCGGCTGGTGATTGTGGGTTAACGGGACGAAAAATCATTGTCGACACTTACGGCGGCCACGGCGCGCATGGCGGTGGAGCTTTTTCTGGTAAGGATCCCTCCAAGGTCGATCGCACGGCGTGTTACATGGCGCGCTATGTGGCAAAAAATATCGTGGCAGCAGGCTTAGCGACGCGTTGTTTAGTCCAGTTGGCTTACGCCATTGGGGTGGCAGAGCCGGTCGGGGTGATGGTGGAGACTTTTGGGACGGAAACGGTGGCGCGGGAGCGCTTGCAGCAAGCCGTCAATCAAACGTTTGCTTTAACTCCTGCAGGCATGGTGGCTTCTTTGAACTTACTGCGCCCGATTTACCGCAAGACGGCTGCTTATGGCCATTTTGGTAGGCTAGATCCTGATTTTCATTGGGAAAAGCTGGACCATGTCGCGGCGCTGCAAGCGCTCTTGTGAGACAAGTGGGCGCTGCGGTTGAACTATGAAAGCCGGATTGCACTTGCAGTGCTAATCTATTAATAATAAAAAAAAATAATTTTTGACAGTTTGAATTTTTTTGCTTATTCTTTTTGAGGGGCACCCGCTGTAGAAATAGGTGTTGCAACTCAGGTGAGGGGAGATAAGCACAATGTTAGCATTTCGTTCTCCGTTGGTAGGTGAAAGTCAAGAGATTCAGGAACTTTTTCGCACCATTGAAAAGTTATCACAATCCGATAGCACGGTGCTGATTACCGGTGAGAGTGGCACGGGAAAAGAGCTGGTGGCACAGGCGATTCATGATCAATCGGCGCGCGCCGCTAAGCCGATGGTGGTGGTGAATTGCGGGGCCATTCCCCCGGATTTGCTGGAAGCCGAGTTTTTTGGCCACATGAAGGGGGCTTTCACGGGGGCCACCCAAAATCGCCAGGGGCGCTTTGAAGCGGCCCATTTAGGCACAATTTTTTTAGATGAAATAGCTGACATTCCCTTGCAGGTACAAGTCAAGTTGCTGCGGGTTTTACAGATGCGGCAATTTGAGCCGATTGGGTCCTCTAAGACGATGGAAGTGGACGTGCGCATCATTGCCGCCACCAACCGTGATTTAGAGGAAGCGGTGGCGCGTAAGGAATTTCGCGAAGACTTGTATTATAGACTTAACGTCATTCCGGTGAAGATTCCTGCCCTCCGAGAAAGACGCAGCGACATTCCGCTGCTGGTTTCGCACTTTGTTCAGGAGTTTAATCGCTTAACGGGCCGAGCTGTCGAGGCTCCCTCGGGACAGATCCTAGAGGCCTTGATAAGCTATGACTGGCCGGGCAATATTCGTGAGCTTGAGAATTTGATGGAGCGCCTGGTGATTTTAAAGGGCAGTGGCGCCGTGGATTTAGGAGATTTGCCACATCGCATCTTTCAAAATTTTATGGCTTCCCGCTCGACCAGCGGGGCTGGGGCGGTTTCAGATAGCAGTTTCCCCAAGATCATGTTGCCGCAAACTGGGTTAGATTTGAAGGCGATGGTGTTGGCTTTTGAAAACGACTTGGTGGATCAGGCGTTGTCACGCACGAGCGGCAACAAGAACCGTGCCAGTGAATTACTGCAAATGAACCGCACGACTTTGGTGGAGAAGCTGCGAAAGCGCGGGCTGATTCTCTCCAATAAGGGAGGCGGGTCTGCGATAGGGGCTGAGAACCTCGAGCTGCCCGAGGCCGAGCAGATCTAGCCGTTGCCAGAAAGCTTGTTGCACGCGCTTTAGAGTTTTTGAGGTGCTCGTTGCAGCAAGCGCAGGGGTAGGCAAAAAACCCGAGCTCCTCTAGGCGTGACCCCTCCCCTGTGAGAGACGCGCTCAACAAGCACACCCACCACTCGGGGCGCGTGGGCGTTGTCGCTGCGTACAACGCTCTTTTTTGCGCTTTCACTCTTTCTTGTCTGCCTTCCACTGACCACTCGTTTCTTCTCATGCTTCCCTAAACGCTTCCCCACATGCTGACGCAGCTTGGTCGCAAGTCATATTGCTTAAAAAAAGGTGTTGTGGGGTTCGAAGGGGGGAAGAGAGAGGGCGGGCGGGCGCGTGTGCGCTCTCTTTATTAGTTTTCTTTCAAGTTGCTGTTAAGCTGAGCAGCGGAGAGGCTGATTGGTCAGCCGTCGTTCGGTTGAGAGAGGCGAGATCACTGAAAAAAAGCTTAAAAAGTTGGTGCCCAGGACTGGACTCGAACCAGCATGCTTTTGGCGTCCGCCCCTGAAACGAATGTGTCTACCAATTCCACCACCTGGGCACAGATCTCAGCTCACACGAGGTGAACGTGCGGTGAGGAGTCGTCTTTGGTTGCTTTTTGCTGCAACGCCTGCTTGTCTTACCTGAATCCCGGACAGGATACTAGTGCTTTTGTGTGAGGCTGACTGAAGGCAAGCTTTTTTTCCTCTCGCACTGAGCGCTTGATAGTCCCGCTTTTAACGGCTCTTGCGCGTAGAGTTCTTAGCTTTCCTCCAGCAAGGGATGAGCGGGGCAGAACGCCCCCGCGTGTGGGTGACTTTGTGAGCAAAAATAAAGTGCATCACACGGGTTGATCTTGCAACCGGCGGGGAGTCAGGCGACCTATCATGGGGGGGCATCGGTTGAGGGAGGCTGCGAAGGAATACGGAGAGTGTCGGTTTCGCTCACGGCGGTCGTTGTCGTCAGGCGCAAGGAGGAGGTGTCTTGTAGCCGACGAGAGCTTGGGGAGTCAGCTGCAGCGACGCTTCTTCTTGTTGTCGGGATGGGTTCTCTTGCTTCCCTGCGGCCTCGCTTCCTGACTCGTGTGGGGGCTCGAGCCTGGTTTCCCGCTCAGGGTCGTTTTCCGCTTCGAGCTCAGCTTCGTCTTCCAGTTCCGTTTCGAATTGAGGGTGCGTCTGGGCGTTGCTCGAGCTCGTAAGCGGGGGGGCGTCCCCTTTAAGTTTAGGCTTGGTTTCGGGCGGCGTTACCACAGCCGGGGTCTCAATTACTGGGGGGCCATCAATCTCGAAACTTTGGAAGGCTTCTTTCTCAGGCAGCGGCAGAAGCGGATGGGTGTTCGGGCCTTGCAGGATCCGCAGGTGCACCCGGTTTCTGCCAGGCTCAAGCTGGAAATACTCGGTCGAGAAAACGTGGCTCTTTGGTTCGTAAAAAACTTCCGCAATTTTACTGTTAGCGCGCTCAAGCCTCAGGGAGGCGTTCTCGGGGAGCTGATCGGGGGCACAAAGCGTGCCTTTGAGCCTGACTCGCTTGGCCATCGCGGGCAACAAAGCGGGCTCAGAACAACTGAAGCTGAGGGTTTCGATTTTGCTCAAGGTTGTGCTAGTTTGCTGGAAGGTGACTGCCACCGTCGTAGGTGCCAGCGTCAGGGCAGGAGCAGCCGTTTGAGGCGCAAAATCTTGGGAAGCAGGCCTGCGGGGCGGGGGGGTGGGACTGGCGTTCAGCTCTCCTAAGAGGGGATTTGCGACCTGGGTCAGCAGTAAGCTAGGGTGGTAGGTGAGGGGTTTTTCCAGCAGGCGTACTAAGGAAAGGCTTAAGGCGCTGGTTAAGGCGAAAAAAACCAGCAGTTCGATGAGATTGATCGGAAAAAAGCGCTTTTTGGGCCGCGACTTCATAAATAGTATATCGGCGCTTGCTGATTGAAAATGAACCCTTTTTTTAGGGGCGGTGGCGGGTTCGGTTGCGCTGCTCAACCGCAAAAGTGAGCGTTGTTTGTCGGTTCATGCAAGGCGTGTAGGGGACTCGGGCTTAGCCTAAAAACAGCCCCGCCGTTTTTTCAGAGCTTCATTGAAGAGCTTCATTGAGCTTCCTAGGTACGAGAGGAGAGGAGAGCGTCGCGGTCGTCGGGCGTAAAAAACATTTATGATTGATATCTTAGGTCAGTCAGCCTTAATGCTGGGAGTCACAAGCTTTGCCCTGGGACTCTCGGTTTTAGCGCGCGACGTGCGGAACATCTTATTTTTGGCGTTTGCCACACTCACGCTTTTGATCTCAGGCTGGTCACTAGCATTTTTCTTGCACCAAGTCTGGCCCGAGCGCGGTTGTTACGCCTGGCACCTATTGTTTAATCTCTGGCTGGGGCCTGCAGGCTTGTTTTTTGTGCGGGTGATGGTGCGGATGCGCGATCGCCGCAGCCTCAGACTTTTGTACCTGGCGATTTGTGGCAGCGCTTTGCTGTCCGGGGTGCTGGCTTTCAAGCCGCAAGCCCAGCCTTTTTGGGTTTTACAGTGGATTTACTTTGCGCCGGTGGTGATTGTCTTCCAGACGTTACACCTGATGTGGATTGATTTTCAGGCGCGCCGGGGGCGGATTTTACTGCAAAAACTGCCGACGGTGGGATTAAAGCGCAAAAATCTCATTTATGCCGGGGCCTTAGTCGTGCTGGCCACCTCGATGATGGATCACGTCGAGTGGTTGGGGCATTTTGTGCCAGCCTTGGGTAATCTGGCGCTGTGCGTTTATCTCTTTTTTTTAAGCCAGGCCATCACCCAGCAGCGCCTGCTCAATTTAGGTGCCTTGCTCTCCAGGCTGCTCGTGCTCTTGACGGTGGCGTTGACCCTGACGCTGGTCTATTCCTTTTTAGTCGCCTGGATTGAAAATAGCCCGGGACTGTTTTTTCTGAACTCCTTTATTGCCTCCTTTCTGATCCTGATGCTGCTGGACCCCCTGAGGGCGCTGGTGAGTTACTTTACCCAGCGGCTTTTAACCCAAAAGCATCGTAAGTTACAAGCGCTGGTGCGTGAGGCGCAAGGGCAGCTGACGGGGGTGGTGGAAAAAGCGGCCCTGTTTCAAGCCGTCTTGCAGCTCACCGAGCAGACGTTGCATCCTACCTGGGCGGCGCTCTTTGTGATCAGAGCCGATGGCATCCGCCTCAGGCGGGTGCGTACGGTGGGCGGCGGCGAGAAGCAAGCGGAAACCGCAGCAGCAGGCGCAGGGGTAACCAGTGGTGGCGCGTCGTCGTCATTGTCGTCGGTGGGGGTGGGGCGGAGTAAGTTGCAAGAAGTACTGGTTCATAGTCCCATTCTCAGGCATTGTGAATATCTCTCCAAGCAGGGGAAGTTTCCAGTCGTGCTGGATCAATTGCTGGAAAACGAGATTGACCGCTCGGCCAGCAAAACCCAGCGCGAGAATCTGGCGATCCTACTAGCCGGACTCAAGGCGCTGGGCGGTAACCTATTGATCCCGCTGCTTGATGCAGGCAGGATCTTAGGCTTTTTGATTCTTGCGGTGGATCACCCGCCTGAGCCATGGGGTAATAACTGGGGTTTGCTACCGATTGTCTATCCTTACTTTCAGCAGGCGGCTGATTCGCTGCGCAACATGGAGGTGTATGCCCGGAGTCGCGAAAAAGATCGCTTAGCGGCCCTAGGTGAGATGGCAGCTGGACTGGCGCATGAGATTCGCAACCCGCTTGGGGCGATTCTAGGGGCGGCCCAGTTTCTGGATCCAAGCATTGAGCGGCCGGAGAGTCGGTTTTTGCAAATCATCATTGAGGAAGTGGGCCGTTTAAATCGGGTGGTGTCTGATTTTCTTGATTACTCAAAAACCACCTTTTTTAACTGGCAAAAGCTCGATTTGGTAGATTTAGCAGCCAAAACCGTTCAGTTCATGCAACCGGCTATGGCAACCCAGGTCAGCTTGGCCTTTGTGGCGCCGCGCGATAAGGTCTGGGTCGAGGGGATGGCCGAGCAATTGCAGCAGGTTTTGATTAACCTGATCCATAATGCGCAAAAAGCCCTGCTACAAAAACCCGAAGGAGGAAAAATATGGGTGACGATCGAACAAGAAGGCGACTCGCTGCCGCATCGCATGCAAGGGGTGTTGGCGCTGGATGCTAAGGTCGATGAGGTGGCCCTGATTATTGAAGATACCGGGGTGGGGATTAAAAAAGAGCACTTGGATAAGCTGTTTATCCCCTTTTTTACCACCTCACCGCAGGGCACTGGCTTGGGGCTTTCGATTTGCCAAAAAATTGTGGAAGCGCACCGTGGACGGATCGAGGTGGTGAGTGAAGAAAATTCATTCTCGCGCTTTGCGGTGATCTTACCTCGTATGCAAGAAGGCAGTAGGTGAGAGAATGTTAGGAAGAATTTTAGTCGTTGATGATGAAAAAAATATCACTTTCGTGATTCACGCAGTGCTAGAGCGAGCAGGTTTTGAGGTCCTGGTCTTTAATGATCCCTTAGAAGCCATGCAGGTTCTAGAGAGCGAAGAAGTGGATACTGTGATCACCGATCTTTATATGCCCGGTTTAGGGGGGATGGAGATTCTTGAGTACTGTCAGAAGCATCATCATCTTCAACAGCTGCCGGTGGTGATCATGACGGCTTATGCCACGGTGGAGTCGGCGGTGAATGCCTTAAAAAAAGGGGCCTTTGATTTTATCACCAAGCCGTTTGATCAATCCGAGCTTTTAAGTGTCGTCGAGAAAGCGGTTGCGACCTTAAAGCAGCGGCAAAAAGAGCCGATTATTTTTTTTCCGACTCTAGCGTCAGCCGGCGCTTCAGCGTCGCCCTTGGTGTCAGGGGTAGGAGGATTGGCACCGGCTGCGGCTATCACTTCCTCGGTGGCGTCTGCCATTGCTTCGATGATTGGCACGAGTCCTTCGATTCAAGAAATTTACAAGATTATTGGTAAAATCGCCCAATCCCCCTCCACCGTCTTGGTCTGGGGAGAAAGTGGCACGGGCAAGGAGCTGGTGGCGTTTGAGATTCATCGGCAATCGCACCGCGACCAAAAGCCTTTTGTCAAAATCAATTGCGCTGCCATCCCTGCCACCCTGATTGAGTCGGAGTTGTTTGGCTTTGAAAAGGGCGCCTTCACCGGCGCCGTGGCTTCTAAGCCTGGCAAGTTTGAATTAGCGCACGAGGGCACGCTTTTTTTAGACGAGGTGGCTGAGATGCCCCTTGAAATGCAGGCCAAGTTGTTGCGCATCTTACAAGAACAGGAGTTTGAGCGGGTGGGAGGAGTGAGCTCGATTCAAGTCGACGTGCGGATTATTGCAGCCACTAATAAGGATTTAGAAGCGGAAGTCAAAGGGGGACGCTTTCGCGAGGATCTGTTTTATCGCCTGAACGTCGTGCCGATTCATTTGCCGCCGCTACGGGCCCGCAAAGAAGATATTGATCTGTTAATTAAGTACTTTCTGCAACAATTTAATCAAAAGCTGACGAAAAGCATCACCGGCATCACGCCAGAAACGCTCACGGCCTTGCGCGGGCACCATTGGCCAGGCAACATCAGACAGCTTGAGAACGTGCTTGAGCGTATGATGCTGATGGCGGAAGGCACGGTGCTGACGGCTGACGATCTGCCAGAAGAGTTTGCCGCACTTTTGCCGATGTCGCAGGCGGCAACCGCACTTCAGCCGGCCGCAAGCCTGAAGCAAATCGTGCGCAGGCAGACGGCTGCGTTGGAGCGTGATTTAATTGAAAAAGCCTTGCTGGAGTTAGGCGGTAATGTCACGAAAACCTCAGAGCGTTTGGGTCTGTCGCGTAAAGGCTTACAGCTGAAGATGAAGGAATTAGGCTTGAAGCGCGAGTGACGTGTCTTGGGGTTGCGCAAACAGCACTTTGTTTTGAGGGGGTGGCGGTGGCGTCGGCAGTGCGCGTTTAAGGTCCCAGTCGGGGGGTGGGATTGGGTGGTGACGGTGTCGGTGACGGTGTTAGGCTTCGCAAGCGATCCAAAGTCCAGTGGCTCGCAATCGCAGCATTGGCGAGCGCCTGGCAAGTCAACTGCTCTACGTCCCTGCGAGCTTGCTGTTTGCTGGGATCTAGCGCTAGGGCTGCAAACCCGATCATCTGGGTGTTTTTCGTAAAATCAACGCCCACTGCTTTCATTTGGGGACCAAAAAAAGCTAACAGGGCCCGGCCGAGCGGTGGCGCCAGGTTTTGCGATTGCTCTAGCACCCGGTCTAGCACCGCGTCCAGTCCAGCTGGCGTAGGTTGGAAACGCAAGGGCGTGAAGTCCTCAGGGTGCACGAGACACTGCTCAAGCGGCAGTAAATCGCCCGCGGAGGGATGAGGGGTAGCCGTAGCTGAGGGCAAGAGGTGTTCGAGTCGGTACCTAACGTAGTCTTCATAGGCCCAGTGATAGTTGGTCGTTACGCGTGTGGTGTCGTCAAGCAGCGTTTGAAAAAACGGGCTTGCTTGCCACTGGGGCCAGGGAATTAGCGCCAGTGAGGGAAGCTGGGCGGTGTGAAAGGGTTGGGTGAGGTCTTGGAGATAATGCAGGCTCCAACCTAAGGTTACGCTTGCCCAAAAGAAATCGCCCTCACTGAGTAATTGCTGGCTTTGCTGGAACAGTCGCTGGTAGCGTGTTTTTGCTTGCCCAAGCGGACGCGCCGGGTATTGCAGGCTTTGCAACGGCGCACGCCAGCTCCAGCCGCGGTAAAACAGGTGGCGAAAGCTTTGACTGCTCATCCCCTGCGCCCCGCCAAGAATTTCCCGCTCACCCAGCGGGTCGAAGCGATTGCCCACGGGATGGTCAGGCCCGCTGCTCGGTAAATGACTGTCCATCCCACCATCAGGGTCATCAATCACCCCGAGTTGCAGGATTTCGTTGATGGAAAATGAGCGGGTGGTGGAGTCTGAATCAGACGGGTGGCTAGACGGGTAATGACGGGCAAGAAAAGTCTGAGCCGCAAGCTTCCCTGCGGGGTTGAGATCCAAGCGATCGGCCATGGCCACGAATTGACTGGTGAGTGCAAGAGGTGAGGCAATTAGCACCAGAAATTGCTGGTCAAAGAAGCTAACGGCGGGGCTTGTGACTTTTGGCTGCTTAAGGATGGCTGGCTCAACGGGTGAGGGCGATTGCGGTGGGGATTGGCGGGCTTGCAGGATCCAGGGCATCAAGTTTTGATGACCGTACCAACCCCACGCGTGGGTCGGAACCAGCAAAAGCGCAAGGCCACTCGACCAGGCGATCCCGCGGCTTGCTGCCTCAAGCAAGTTGCGGAGGAGTGTCAGGGGAGAGAATGCCCTAATAACTGCTGCCTCGCAGCTTTAACGCCTGCTGAATGCGGTCCACGCCAGAAATCATCGCAGCCGTTTTGGTGCCACAGCCATACTGGGCTTGAATTGCCATGACTTGAAAGAAAGCCTTCTCCATGACTTCCGCAAGGCGGGTATTGACTTCTTGTTCGCTCCAAAAGAAGTTTTGTAGACTTTGCACCCATTCAAAATAAGAGACCACCACCCCGCCCGCGTTGCACAAAACGTCAGGAATGATAAAAACCCCCCGCTCCTCGAGGCTTTGCAAGGCCTCGTGGGTGATGGGTCCATTGGCCGCTTCGGCGATAATCTTGGCTTGCACCCGTTCAACGTTGTCGTGGGTAATCACGCCGTCAATGGCCGCGGGGATCAAGATATCCACCGGGATCGTTAGTAAGTCTTGATTGGAAATCCAGTCGGCTTCCGTATAACCCTTGAGGGTCTGATGTTTTTGAAAATAGTCGTTGACTTGCGGGATGTTCAATCCCTTGTGATTGAGTAACCCTCCGTTGACGTCACTGACGGCGATAATTTTGGTCTTTAAATGATGCATTTCCTGGGCTGCCACTAAACCCACTTTGCCAAAGCCCTGGACCGCCACCGTGGTGGATTCATCCATTTTTGGACCGGCTTTACCAGTTTGTTGCAGGTACCTAGCCACATGCTGGATGGCATAGACTACGCCACGGCCGGTGCTTTCTGCCCGGCCGAGCGATCCCCCTAAGACCACAGGCTTGCCGGTGACCACGCCCTTGATCGTCCCTTGCCCACGCTCCTCAGAAAAGGTGTCCATCATCCAGGCCATCGTTTGTGCGTCAGTGCCGACGTCAGGCGCCGGGATATCGAGATGCGGTCCGAGGATCAGCCCAATTTGATGGGTATAGCTGCGGGTCAGCCGCTCGAGTTCACTGGGTGAAAAAAGCGCTGGGTTGATGCGGATACCACCTTTGGCGCCTCCTAGCGGCAGCCCAGAGAGCGAGCACTTAAAGGTCATGAGCATCGCAAGCCCGGTCACTTCTGAGAGATTAACTTCGGGATGAAATCTGACACCCCCTTTTCCCGGCCCAAGCGTGAGATTGTGTTGCACGCGGTAGCCTTCAAAGACCCGCACCTCGCCGTTATCTAAATGAACCGGCACACTGACGATCAGCGCCCGGTGCGGCAGTTTCAGGCGCTCGAGGATCCAGTCAGGCAGCTTCATGGCGGCTGCCGCTTGCTCTAATTGCATCAAAGCGTTGGTGGCAAGTTCGCTGCTGTAAAAGAGATGATGGGCTGCGGAAGGGGCGGCTGAGGCCGGAGAGGACGAAGCGGCAAGCAAGGGGGCTAAGGGAGCTGACGATGAGGGCATGAGGGTTTCCTTTTGAAGCTCAGATGAAGCTCCGATAATGCTCAAATAATGCTCAAATAATGCTCGGATAAGGCTCAGACTCGGAGGCGTCGAAAGGCGAAAAGAAAGAGCATCCCCAAAGTTACATCTTTCAAACTTGAGAATGCAAGCCTATTTTTTTTCCGATTTTGCGTGACTCACGAAGGTGCGGGGCTCGTCGGGGGTGTTGGCTCGCCCGGGTTCGTGGTGGCTTGCGCCCCTGCGGTCTCGTTTTTCGTTGCCGTCACGTTCTTTGTCACTCTCTCCGTCTCTGACCGCTCAGTGGCTCGGATGGTGCGCAGCGCTGTTGTGAGCTGCGCCGCACTGGGGCGTTCCAGGGGGTCAGGATTCATGCAGCTTGTAATGGCCTGGTAAAGAAGACAGCGGGGGGAAGCTGGTACTTGAGTAAAAAGATCACTTAATGGTCCGGGTGTGGCACAAAGGGCTTCGGTGTTTGCCGTGAGTTCCTGAAACACGATTACCGCTTGTTCCTTCAGGCACCTCCCAAACGAGCCCCAGGCGCTATAGCCGCGCTTGTAATCCCAGTTGTTTTTGCAGCGATCCCAGGGGCTTGCCTGCCCAAAGCCCGGCAGGAACTTGAGCGAGAGTAGACCAAAGGCATAAAGGTCGCGTTTTTGATAAAAATTGATCCGCTCGGCTGCGGTGGCACCATAACGGGGCAGGGCGCGAGGGGGGGCCATTTCTGGGCTTTCACATTCTGCAGTCGAGCGCGGCTGGACGCTTTGCAAAGGATCAAAGGCAATCGAGTAATCAGAAAGGATGGCTTGGAGCGGGTTGAGGTTGAGGAGGATATTGTCTCTTTTAAGATCGCCGTGCACCCAGCCGATTTGATGAAAGCTTTGTAAACCTTGGGCAATATCCTCGAGCAGGTTCAGCGCCCCGAGTTCTTGTTTTGCGCTTGTTTCCTGTTTGAGGAGCATAAGCAGAGTGCCGGCATAGCGTTCTTGTAAAAACCCAAGCTGCCCTTGTGGGGTGGTGAGCTGCTCTGCGCGCGCGAGCTTAAAATGGGCCTGCTCCTCTGCCGGTAGCGTTTGATACAGTTGCTCAATCAGCTGATAAATTTCCGTTTCAGTGGATTCCGCTTCCTCTCGCTCCTTGTGTGTAACCCCTTCCCAGGAATTAAAAAGGTGCAAGACCTGTGCTTGTGTTTCCAGCCAACTTTTCTCCGGATCAGTCACATCAGGCTGAATGCGCAGCGCCAGCACCCGGTAAACGGTGTGGGAGCTTCCTACTCCAAGCGGTGTCTCGAGGTTGAGCGCCAGCAAGGTGCCGTCAGTTTTCATCCAAAGCGTCGGTTTGCCTACCTGCGCTTGCGAAGTCGGAATCGGCGAAATAGCCGTGAGTTTTTTGGGAGGGGTGCGGTTTGCTTGCGCCGTGGCCTTCCAGGAGGGGTAATGCTGCTCGATGTCCTTTAAGGCCTTCAAAATATCCAAGTGATAGCGTTCATGAAAAAGCGCAAAACTTTTATAATCTGAATATAAGGAGTGATACAATTCCTGGGCAAAGCGACAATAGCACTCCCAGGCCACTCGCTCAGGCGCGCTAAGCGAATCAAGCGGATCTTGACCGTCACACTTGGGGGTTGACAAGTCTGTGAGCGGCAAAACTTGGGTGGATAGCGGAAAAGTGCTTGCGGCAGCCGAAGGGGGGGGGGTGATCGTCCCCGTCAAGATGGCTAGGCAAAAGGTCAGAGCATAAAAAAAGTGGTAGAGCATAAGATGCTAGTATCCTCTTTTTTTATGCTTGAAACAATAATATAATTAGAGAATTAAGAGATGGATTTTTCTTGCCCAAAGGTGGGATCGATGATTTCCCGGTATCCGCATTCTTTTCGCGAGCATTGATGCATTAAGCCTGATTTCTTTGTGACTTTTTCTGTCAACACACTGAAATGGCATTGGGGGCAAGGCTTCCCAATGGGTTTATCCCAAAGCGCAAAATGACACGCAGGCCACTGGTCACAGCTGTAAAAAATGCGGTTAAATCTTGATCTTTTTTGGGCGATTTCGCCTTCTGGGCATAACGGACAGGCAATGCCTAGCGTGATGGCTTGGGTGGATTTGCAATCGGGATAATCGCTGCAGGCTAAAAATTTGCCAAACTTACCGCCTTTGACGAGCATTGGTTTTTGGCACTTTTTGCAGGTCTTTGTGGTGAAAATTTTTGGCAAAATGCATAAAGCGCCTTGCTCATCTTTCGTATAATCTTGGGTGTTCTTGCATAGCGGATAATCCGAGCAGGCTAAAAAGGACCCCAGTTTGCCCCACTTAATGACAAAAAAGTGCTGGCATTGGTCGCATAACAGCGAAGTGGCCACTGCCTGCTGCTTGACGTTTTTCATCTGTTGTTGGGCAAGGACGAGATTTTTTTCAAACGGCGTCCAAAAGTCCCTTAGAAGCTTCCTCCACTCAGCCTTGCCCTCGGCAACCTCATCTAAGCGAT